>JACUTO010000001.1 GCA_014859755.1 Candidatus Bathyarchaeota archaeon | reverse complement strand
GAATTATATTTTCATTCGCCACCGCTACTTAACCTCCCATGAAGAACGCCAGTTTCAGCCCTACGTAAGACGCGTAAACAAGTATGAGCACCAGCGCCTCCTTCCTTTCAAGTCTCATATTTCTCATAAACAGACCCAGCACAAGAAAAGCGATAAGGAACATGAAGGGGGTGTCAAACCATAACAGAACGGGATCAACTGTAAACCCGGAGATCATCGCCCCTGCGCCCAAGGAGAAGAGGATGTCGCAGATGTTGCTACCAACAATGTCGCCCACCGCTATGCCCATTGCGCCCCTCCGCAACGCGATTACGGCGATTACGAGTTCAGGCAAACCCGTGCCTAAGCCAACTATCAGTAGACCCGTAACTGAAGTGGGGACACGCCATAACTCAGCCAATTGAACACTGTTTCTAACAACGACTTCTGCCGCGTAAAGGAGAACACCCATCCCGATGGCTATCATCAGGAAATCCTTGAGGGGATGCGTTTTTGGTCTTCCTTCTTCTACTTTAGAGGTTGATCTATGGGGTGCCTCCTGCTTGACGAGGTAAATGAAGTATAGTAGATAAGCGAGTGTGACAACGACTCCTTCCAGAGGCGTTATTTTCAAGTCTAAGGAGACTAAAGAAAAGAGAATTATGGACAGAATTAGCATGGTTCCCTCCCTCTTCAGCTCCCGTTTAGTTATGGACATCAGTCCAACAAGCCCCACGATGCCCATAATTAAAGTGACCAGATTGATGTAGGAGCCTATTTTGTTGCCGACCACGACGCCGGAAACAGCGGACATTTCGGCGCCCATGAGTATGTCTATGGCTCCTATCACGCTGACCGCTGTTTCCGGCAGAGAGGTTCCGATTGCCACAACCGTTAACCCGATGAATAAGTGTGAGAGCCTGAAGCGGCGCGCCACGTTCTCGAAACCTCCTACGGCTAATTGGGAGCCAAGCCAAAGCCCCACTAAACCGAGCACCAAAAAGATTAGCGGTTCCATCATCTACATCAAGCCACCCTATCACGCTTTTGAACATATATTCCCATAAGCACAATTTAAATATTTATACCGATAATAAAATTTATACCGATAAAAAAATTTGAATTAATGCGCGCGCATCTTAAGAGAAGAAAGAGATGAATAACAAGAGCGCCTAAATATCAATCTTTACCCAAATCCGACACTTACTGATGACCAACGGAGAAAGACGCGCGTGAACGTGCGATTAGAGGCATATGAAGATTTATATTAAGCTAAACGTATTGCTATAATGCAAATGAGTGCCGAGGATGAAAAGCACCGTCTTCTCAGCGTGGTTAACGCATGATAAAACGCGTTAAAACTTTCTTCCGAAGAATTAGACGATATCTACAGATTACGCAAATGACTCCTATTGCCAGAAGATACTTCATCAAGAACGGTTTTGACGGCTCAATGACCATACTTGGCATTATTATCGGCTCTTGGAGCGTGGGAGTCACAGAGCCTGAAATAATCGTCACCGCAGGGTTAGGGGCATGTCTAGCTATGGGGGTGTCTGGCCTTTTCGGCGCCTACATGACTGAAAAGGCCGAGAGAAAGAGACATCTTAAAACGCTCGAGGCTGCCATGCTCACCGATCTCAGCGACTCTATACTCAGTGATGCTTCGGACTTTGTTTCTGTGTATGCCGCATTTATTGACGGCGCATCACCTATGTTGACGGCGGTGATCTCTCTTATTCCCTTCATCCTCACGTTGACGGGAACGTTTGTCATCTGGGACGCCTACATTGTCTCATTCATCCTCACCTTAATCACATTGTTTTCTTTAGGCCTTTATCTGGGGAGAATCGCGAAGGAGAACATTTTGTTATACGGCGTCCAGACGGTTGCCGCTGGAATACTCATAGTAGCCATAGTCCTTCTTTTGGGTGCCATTTAACCTTTCTACCGACTAAATCGCCTTTAAGTCACCCAAATTTTGAGCCACGAATGGGGGACAACATGTACGATTTAACTTGTTGCAAACGAAGGTGCCTAATCGCCTTAAGTTGATGTTTTTTGATGAGCTTTCTTCTGTGCGCGCATTCAACGTAAGTGTGCTCAATCTATCAGCTGCATGCATGTGTACGGATGCTCTGCAGGCATAAGCTACCGCCGTAAGTGCTGAGTGAAATAGGATTGCAAAGAGGGAGTAAAGTGGCACATCAAAAATGACCCCGAAAAAGATGTAGACATTGTAGATGTTTCTCCTACCAGCGACTCTCCTAAAAGTTTGTTCGAACCGCCCGTATATATCCAAACTGACCTTCATCGTTCTTGAGAACTGGTCGTAGCAGAATCTATAGAAGGCTATGAACATGAGCGAGAACATGCAAAGCTCAAGTGGTAAGAGACCTTGAGTTCTGCTTAAGAATAGGGCCAAAGCGATGAGCCATGAAAACTCGTACAGCATATCAAATGGATGTTCCATGCGGCCGAGCCTCGTTTGTCGCCTCCTTATCCTTGCCAGTTTTCCATCTAATCCGTCCATAATGCCAACTACGAACGTCAAGATAGACCCGGTCACGAGATGTCCGGAAAAGAAGAGATATGTAACGAACCAAGCAAGCACATTCGTGGCAATGGTCAGTCGGTTTGGAGTTATGAACAGCCAATCCGATATACGGTAGAGGATGGCGTTTTCTATTGGTCGGTTAAGGTGGTGGGCAACAAAATCTGAGGGCCCGCGCTTCTTCTGTGAATCTTCAACAAGCAACCTTTTGGCACGGTCAAGATCTTGCTTCGTATCGATATCCGCCCATAAGTGTCCGCTTACATCAACTACTTGTGTATCTCCGTTTCGACCCGCAACTCGAACGCAGTCCGCCAACTCCTTCGCCCCTTGTTGCGCGGCTTCGTTGGCGTACTCGAAAATCTTGGGTGAACAGAGGAAAAATCCGGTGTCAATAGCAACGTCTGATCGGTTAATCTTCTTGCCTATATCTAGGATTTTGCCGTTTTGCTCAAGCACCTTGGTGTCTTCCTCTGACACTTTGTCGATGGCCAGAACAAGTGCTTTCTTAGACCCGTTGTTGATGAGGCTTTTCGGGATTTCGGCGTCAAAGATGTGATCGCACATGCAAAGTAGAAAATTTTGCTGAAAGATCTCTTGTGCAGCTAGAAGAGAATAGAGGTTCCCTTTCTTCCAGCGCTTAGCTTCTACAAACTGAATGTTGAGACCTGCATAATTCGCACCAATCTTTTCTCGAATCACGTCTGCTTTATACCCAACTACTATCCAAACGTCCCGCACTCCCGCCTCCTTGAGACCGTGAAGAATCCGTCCTAGCAGCGGCATACCCGCGACGCGAAGAAGAGCCTTCGGCTTTCGCTTGGTCAACTTTCCGAGCCTGCTTCCTTCACCAGCAGCCAAAACTAGCGCTTCCACATGATCACCTTCACTCAATATATGATTAAAATGATATTAAACATTTTATTGAAGTTCCGGTGATATTCCGCAAATCTGGGAGAAAAGGTTGTGAATCGTCGGAATTGGTCACTTGTATTCGGTGATGTTCCACTAGCTAGCTTGGACGAGTCTGATTTAAAAATCTTAATGGAGTTGCAGAAGGATGGTAGAATGAGCTATGCAGAGATCTCTGGAAGAACGGGAGTTGCCAGCTCAACCGTCTACGATAAAATCACAAGGTTGAAAGAGAAAGGCATAATCAAGGCTTTTACAGTGGTTCTAGACAGCAAAAAAGTTGGATTTAACGTAGTGGCTTTTGTTGGAATAGAAACAGGGGCTGAACTATATAGAAGGGTGACAGAAGAGCTCTCATAGAAGCAGGATTCGACTTCGTCTTAGAGATGGATAGGCTTAAGATTTTCAGGAAACGCAAGTAGAAACCGTGCGGAAACGTCTAAAACTTAGCAGATTGGAATTTTTCCGTAAGCCAGATCCATGCAGAATTTTTCTATGTTTTCAAGTTCAGAGTCCACAACTTCTTCTATTTCTTTCTGAACATGCTCGAAGGAGTTTCCAGATTTCATTACGACCTGAGCAGCGGCTATGGCGGGCTGATCAATCGGCTTACCTATCTGACTCAAAAGCCATATGTAAACCTCCTCTATTCCAGGCACCTGCTCATAGATGCTGTTGGCAATCTTATGGGTCAAAAGATTGTAGATTTTCCCAACGTGACTAACCGGATTCTTTCCTGCTGCTGCCTCGGAACATACAGGTCTGTTCAAAGGTATGACACCGTTCACTCTATTCCCCCTACCAACCTGACCCGAATCCGCACCGTCTGCGCTGGTGCCCAGCACGGTTAAATAGACTCCGCCTATTCCCCTCCCCTTCGCGTCCAGAGTGTTCAAATCCACCGTGACGTTTTCAAAATCCACCTTTTCCTTCACGAACCTTTTTATCTCCTCTAGAAGCTCAGCCTTTTTTCTGAAGTAATCCCTCTCACTTTCGACGAAGCGGTCAACGAAAGCCATGGCGATGGTTATATTCAGATTCGCTCCTCTTCTAAACCCCATCACCTTTACATCTTCCCCTGACTCAGGAAACCTCTTCTTGAAATCATTAGAATTCACGTACCTTTCGGTTTCCAGAACAATATTCTCTGTTCTTGTCATGGGCGCATAGCCCACAGCCGCAGAGGTATCGTTGGCGCCAAGGATCATTCCCTTCCTCTTGAAGATGTCCGTGAGCTCCGAAGATCCCGGTTGTAACTCCACTTGATACTTTACGTGTTTTTCTGGATCCACAAATCTAAGGTTTTTCTTGAACCATCCCTTCGCCGTTTGAATGGTCATTTCCTTGATGGGTAGGCTAATCCCGTCAACTTCGAAGGTTGCTCTGTCGCCAAATATGAGAAGCATGGGCTTCTTCACTGAACCTCCGCCGAATATGGTTTCAATTTCACCCGCAACCAGCAGAGACTTGTCAGCATTGTGGTGCATGATCGCCCCAAACTTCTCCAAATAGGCTCTGCTCAGCCTTACTGATACCTGATCCATGATGGCGTCGCAAATGGAGTCAGGATGGCCGAGACCTTTCCTTTCCACGATTTCAAGTTTTTGTTTCTCAATTGGTGTTTGGTTTAAACCGTTGATCAGCATGTTTCGCATGTAAACACCTTGACGAAGGCTTATAAACAGCAACTAAATATATATCTTGTGATATTAAAAGTATATAAAAAATAACCTTGGGTTATCAATGATCATAACGGGACCTGCGCTGAAAAAGTTAAGATTAGATGCAGAACTGACTCAAAGAAAACTAGCAGAGCTGGTAGGAGTTTCACAAGCCCACATCGCCAAAATCGAGGGCGGAAGAGTGGACCCCAGATTGTCGACAGTGAACAAAATTCTCCAAGTTCTAACCGAAGGAGAAGGAAAAAACTGCGGGGAAGTCATGACAAAGCGAGTCATTTCCGTCAAGCCTACCGACAAAATTGTGAGAGTAAGTGAACTCATGATGAAACACGCCATATCTCAGTTGCCTGTCATCGAAAATAAAAGAGTGATAGGCACGGTTACGGAGGAGAGCATCATCAGAAATCTGAGTTCAACCATTGCAGATGAGAAAGTTGAGAGAGTGATGCAGCCACCCCTACCAAGTGTTCCAGAAGAAACGAGTGTCAGCATGATCAAACCCCTCCTAGAAGATCATCCAGGTGTGCTGGTCGTGAAGAAGGGTGATGTCGTAGGCATAATAACCCGATCAGACCTGCTAAAAATCGTTTCCAAAACCATCTAATAAGCATCCTTACATTTGTCTCAGTTGGGAGGTCCTCATGAATCACGAAGAGTTTGGGAAAAAAGTTGCAACAGCAATTTCTGAGTTGAAGCAAGAAAAACCTAAAGAAGTGATTTTGGTTCATCACGATGACGCAGACGGTCTCTGCTCCGCTGCAGTTGTAAAGGCAGCGTTGGAGCGAGAGGATTATGGGGTCAGAACATTTTGTTTGGAAAAGATCTATCCGGAGGTCATCGAGAGTCTTCATGAAAGCGTGGGCAGAACAATCTTCTACGCTGATATTGGCTCCTCCCACGCCGACTTCATCTCAGAATGCAATGCTGGTCGAAACCTAACCATAATCTTGGATCACCACGATCCCACACCAGCAACTGACCCCAGAGTTTACGACCTCAACCTCGAGAACTACGGCTTCCGCGGAGAAAGCGATTTCTCAGGAGCCACTTGCTGCTACTTATTCGCAAAAGCCCTCAACGAAAGCAACACAGACCTCTCCTACCTAGCCTTGGTAGGAAGTTGCGAGATTCCAACCGGCTGGACAGGCTTGAATAAAGTTGTTTTAGATGAAGCCATCAAGAACGGTGTTGTTCAGGGCGAGGGGAAGAAAATCAAGATCGTAAGATTTGGAACCCGCATCCACAGCCTTTTCTCGAAGCTTCAAATTTTGGGGGCGGTGGGCTACTATGAGGGAGGACCCGAACTTGGAATCAAAGTCTGCCTAGAAGGGATAACAGACCAAACAAAAAAGAAAATCAATGAATTGGAAGAGCGGAGGAAAAAGGTGAACAAACGTCTTATAGCAAGGCTTTACCGTGAGAGACTAAAAGAAACAGACCATATTCAATGGTTCGACGCTGGCGACATGTACAAGGGCATGGGTACAAAGGTCATAGGCCAATTTTGTTCGTTCCTGTCTTATCAAGGACGATTAATAAAACCTAGCAAGTATATTTTCGGCATCGTAAACGTGCCATCTGACATACCTGAATGGGGGAAGTTGAAGAAAGCCTTTGCGAAGATTTCTGTTAGAGTCCCAAGGAACGTGCAGACTCTGATTAGTCAAGGAAAAACCCTTGGCGCCGTTAACCTCCTGATACAAGCGTCTAAGGGTTTCGGTATAGCCGACGGTCACGAATACGCAGCCAACGTTGTCGTTCCCGTCGATAGAAAAGAAAACCTCATTAGGAACGCTGAAGAGATCCTAACAGCTTAGCTGCAACAAGGTTATCCATCGCTGGTTTTAACTTAAAGTTGTAGTAAAAGTTGATAAATGGCTAATTTCATAGTTAAAAATATGCTAGAACATTTAAAAGAAGCTTGTGGAGTTTTCGGAGCCCTGGATTTCGAGCACAGACCAGTGTTTCCTTACGTTTACTGGGGACTAAGAGGCCAGAATCATCGCGGCCATCAGTCCCACGGATTTCTTACTTTTGATGGGAGATTCCATGCCCATAGAGGTCTGGATCTGGTTCCTAAGATAAAAAGAGAGGCCATTCAGAAATGGGTCAGAAAGCTTCCTGGACATGTGGGCCTAGGACACGTGAGATACACAACCTCTGGCGGAACAGATGAACAATCGTTGGTGAAGAGCGCCGCACCAATACTGGAGAGAGCAGGGAAGACGAAAATTGCGATATCGTTCAACGGGAACATTGTTAACGGTCCCAAAATAACAAGGGAAATAAAAGGAAAATTCCCAAGCTTCCAATACAATTTCGATGCGCAACTAATTTCCAGAAAGCTTCTCCTGAAACTCAGGAAAGAGGGCGATCTAGCTTCGTCTGTTAGGAGTTGCATGAAAGAAATTGAAGGCGCTTTTTCCGTAGCTGGAATAACCCAAAAAGGAGAATTGTTTGCCTTCAAAGACCCCTACGGAATAAGACCGCTGTGTTGCGGCTACAGCGAAGACCGCAAGACCTGCGCAGTATCTTCAGAAACCGTTGGTTTAGATATCAACGGTCTTGAGTTTGATTTTGAGATAAATCCGGGAGAACTTGTGACTGCCTCAGAGGATGGTTTTGTTCGAGAGCAACTAGTAAGATGCGAAAAAAGGGCACTATGTGCCTTCGAGTTTGCCTATTTCGCCAGACCAGACTCGATGTTAGGAGACAAGTTTGTATATGAAGTGAGAGAAGAATTTGGAAGGAACCTTGGAAGGGAATATCCTGAAACCACAGAAGATGTGGACATAATCATATCAATGCCGGAGACAGGTAACGACGCTGCCTTCGGTCTTCACGAACTAACAGGCAAAAGATGGGAAAGGGCGTCAAGAAGACACAGGTATGTGACAGAGCGGGCTTTTATTCTGCTGCCGGAGGAACGATACACGACAATAGACAGAAAAATCAACATCATCGACCACAAAATGGTTGGGAAGAACGTTGCAGTAGTCGACGACAGCATCGTTAGAGGCGACACGACCAAGGTTGTGGTGAAGAAACTACGCAAAATGGGAGCAAAGAAAGTCTATTTGTTTATCACTTTCCCCAGAATAATAGGTCCTTGCTTCTATGGAGTTGACATGGCAACCTATGGTGAGTTGATAGGATCCCGATATGAAGCTGAAGAAATAGCTAAAATAGTAGGCGCCGACGCAGTGAAATATCAATCAGTGGACGGGCTTGTCAAAGCCACTGGTTTAAGCAGAAACGAATTGTGTCTAGGATGCATTACCGAGAAATATCCTACTCCGATGGCTCAGAAACTGGCAGATGAAATGAAGGAAAGATTTGAGAAGGGATATAAAGAAACTGGAAGAATATACGAGGTTGCCACCCATTAACGATATGGCTGAAACTTCTATCTTTTGAGGGATGATTTAATGGAAAAAGTCGGCATCCTAGTTGTTTCTTATGGTTCAAGGGCGGCTGCGATGGTAGACGCCTTCAGTCGCAGCGAAAATTACGCAGCAGAAATCTACGTTGCCGACAAGCAAAAGAATCCCTTCAACGTGGAAAAAGCAAAAAGACACGTTGTTATTCCCGACCTCAACGTCGAAGAAATCTGTGAGTTTGCCAAAAAATATGAAGATCACATAGACTTCGGGATGGTTGGCCCTGAAAAGCCGATAATTGACGGCTTAAGAGATGTTGTCGAGAAAGAAACTCGCATACCTATGATCTGCCCAACGAAAAGATACGCCATTGAAGGAAGCAAGGTTGCGCAACGATATTTATTCCAAAAAGTTGCTCCAGAAGTCAACCCAAAATTCAAGGTATTCGACCCAAAAGATTACATCAGCCCAGGGCAAGTGAGAAAAAACCTCTACGCTTGGCTAGACGAACTTGACAACAAAGTTGCCGTGAAGCCTGATAACCCAGCCGCAGGAAAGGGAGTCGGCGTCTGGGGAGACCATTTCAACACCCGCGAACAAATCTTCGAACATTTCCTAGCCAATTATGAATATGGCCCGGTGATAATAGAGGAAAAAATCGAGGGCGAAGAATCCAGCTTCCAAGCCTTCTGCGATGGGAAGCATTTGGTTCCTTTGCCAGAGACACGGGACTACAAGAGGGCGTTCGATGATGATGAGGGTCCAAACACTGGTGGGATGGGCTCCTACAAAGACGTGGGCGCCATATTACCGTTTATGACTTCAGCGGACCGGGAGAAAGAAATCGAAATCATGAACAAAATCTTCAAAGAGTTGAAGGGGAAAGGAAGCAATCCTGGGTTGCGGGGCATCCCCTTCTACGGCGCCTTCATTCATACGAGCAGAGGACCAAAAATTTTAGAAAATAACAGTCGACCAGGCGATCCGGAGATACAGAATCTGTTGCCTATACTGAAAGATGATTTCGTTGACGTGTGCTTCAAAATATTGGACGGAAAATTGACGAGGGTTGAATTTGAGGAAAAGGCGACCGTTGTGACCTACAAAGTTCCACCAAACTACGGCGGCTACGCAACAGTGTTTCCTGAGCGAGTGAACAGAAACGAGGTGGATAAACCCGTGGATTTAAATGGAGCACATGAATTGGCCGAAAAATATGGGAACAAGATTAGGATTTATCCTGCTTCCATGGAGTTGAGGGAAGGAAAAACTTATGCGCTTAAGTCGAGGACCGTGTGCGTTGTCGGCATAGGAGACGATATCCAGAGTGCCAGAGACCTCTCCTTAGAGGGCATAAAGGCGATTAGAGGCGGAGCGCTCTGGCACAGAAACGACATTGCATCAAGGGAGCATATAGAAAAAAGCGTAAGGCACATGAAAAAGCTGAGGACGCTGTAATGGCCACAGAGGCGTCGCAAACGAAAAACCAGAGAATATTCGTTACTGACTGTGAAGGCCCCATTTCAAAGAACGACAACGCCTTTGAGCTGACAACCTATTTCGTTCCTAACGGAGACCAGTTTTTTGCCTTGATAAGCAAGTATGACGATGTTCTCGCGGATGTTGTTAAGAAACCCGGATACAAGGCTGGAGACACGCTGAGGCTGATTCTTCCTTTCTTGAAGGCTTACGGAGCAACCAACGAGAAGATAAGAGAATACTCCTCCAAAAACGTCTTATTGGTTCCCGGTGCACGAGACACGCTACGGTTTGTCAGGGACCTCATGCGCTCCTTCATCGTCAGCACCAGTTACGAGCAGTATATCTCTTCTTTGTGCCACATAACCGGTTTTCCCTACGACAACGCTTACTGTACCAAACTAAACATCGACAAGTATGAGATGAGCGAAGAAGAGGCAAAGAGACTGAAAGAAATTAGAAAGGAAATATCGACGATGTCTATGATTGAAATCCCCGAAAAAGCGAAGGCTGTCCAAGATTTCTCCCAGAGAGACCAAGAAACCATACAGAAGTTAGACGAGATGTTCTGGGAAGAAATCCCCAAAATGGAATCAGGTAAAATGCTGGAAGAGGTTAATCCGGTCGGCGGATATGAGAAGGCGAAGGCGGTGCAGAATATTGTTGAGAAACTGGATAGCCGCCTTGACAACGTGATGTACGTAGGCGACAGCATCACGGACGTTCCACCGTTTCAGTTGGTGAGAAAAAATGGAGGCCTAACCGTTTCTTTTAATGGAAACGAATACGCCATCAGAGAAGCAGAAATCGCTGTTCTTTCAGGCAACACCATCGTAACTTCGGTTCTCGCAGAAGCCTTCAGCAGGTTGAGCAAGGACCATGTAATCAGACTGGTTGGAGAATGGAATCCTTCTGGACTGAAAAAATATTGTGCCACTTCTACGCTGCGAGAACGTATGTTTAAATTGTATCCTGAGGCTTTTCCCCAAGTTGAAATCATAACTGCTGCCAACAGGGAGAGATTGAAAAAAGAAAGCAGCGCCTTCAGAAAAACTGTTAGAGGAGAAGCTATAGGAAAGTTAGGATAGTTCAACGCCCGCACACATCATGTAAGGTCTATCAAAATGTCGACAGCCTTTTCCACGAAGTGAACGCATTTTTGCAAGAAAACGTTCGAATCCCATGCTTTCTTCAGTTCTTTCGGGTCGGTCAGGTCATACCCAATAAGATCCCGACAGGAGACGCTACCAAGTTCTTTTTGGAACCTATCGTAAAACTTCAGTGCCAGGGAATAGGCTTTTTCCTTTTCCTCTGGAATTGGTTTGTTACTTCCATACTTTTGACCGATTGCAATAACTCCTCCCGTTAACGCTCCGCACAAAGATCCTCTTCTTCCGATTCCACCGCCAAAGGCTGAGGCAATCTTTGGTTCCAAAGGTTTCTTTTCGTTCCAAAAGTCTTGCATCGTGAGCAAAACACTTTGGGCGCAATTGTACCCTTCCCTAAAGAGTGACGCAGCCTTTTCCACGTAGACAGCCTTTCGGTTCATGAACTATTCACCGCAGTATCTGAGTGCCATGTTGTCGATAATAGACTTTCTATACTTGGTATGGGTATCTCTTGCGTTCTGACCAATGCCAAAGTGGCTGACCCCAGTCCTTAAAACACTTATAAAATATTCTTATCTCTTCATTTATTAAGCAGTGATGCTATGAAGACTGAAATCGAAGACACTTACGCAGAAGCTTTCGACGGTTTATATTCCAGAGTTATCGTCACCGCTGACGATGAAGAAGTGTTGAAAAGGGCAGCTCATGACGCCACCGCCACACCATCAATAGTCATCGGCAGAATCGAAGGAGGCATTGAAAGGTGGTTAGGCGAGAAGGAAACCCTAGACGGACGCAAAGGCGTGATTCTACAGTTTTGGGGAGGAATCGGGGAGGGTAAGCCCCTCGACGAGTCGGTTAAGAAGCTAGAGGTGGAACTTTCGTACCGCATACGGCAGGACATACTCGTGAAGCCTTTCACAGCCATTTTTGACGCTTTGCCAAACTCAGATGGAAAAATTGATATGATGAAGAGGGTTGGTCACTGCGGAGACGGTTTTGAATGGGAGGCGGAACTTTGCGGACGAAACATGATTGTTGTCCCAATTATGGTTTCTGACTTTCTCATAGAGCGTCAGTTGGGTTACGCCAAGGGAGTGATGGGAGCAAACTTTTGGTACATGTGCAAAACCAAGCGAGCAGTCATGGAAGCAGGTAGAAAGGCGCTGAAAGCCGTACACCAAATTGAAGGAGTCACCACCCCCTTCGACATATGCTCAGCCGGCTCAAAACCCGAAACAAAATTTCCGTGGATAGGTCCCACCACCAACCACCCCTACTGTCCAACGCTAAAGGGAAAGTTGGGAAAGGAGTCAAAGGTTCCAGAAGGCGTCAATTATATCCCCGAGATTGTGATCAACGGCACATCCATCGAGGCAGTAAAGGAAGCGATGAAGGTTGGTATCCAAAGCGCTGGCGATGTAAACGGAGTCGTTAAAATCTCAGCGGGAAATTACGGAGGAAAACTTGGAAGACACAAGATATACCTGCGAGAGTTGTTCCCATGACCTTCGATGTTATAGGCGTTGGTGCCCTCAACGTAGACAAACTGTACAAGGTAAACATGATCGCCAGAGAGGAAGAAGAAGGCTTCGTCATAGGCTTCAAAGAATCTCCCGGTGGTTCTGCCGCAAACACCATCGTAGGCTTGGCTAGACTGGGACTAAAAACAGGTTATATTGGAAAGGTCGCTGAAGACCGCGAAGGAGAACTCCTCCTAAAGGATTTCAGAAAAGAAAACGTCGATACCAGCGGAATAATAATTTCGAGGAAAGGCAGAAGCGGCGTCGTCATGGGATACGTAGACGGAAAGGGAGAAAGAGCCTTATATGTCGACCCAGGCGTCAACGACTGGCTAGAATTCAAAGAGATCAATTTGGATTATGTCGCCAATACCGAATTTCTCCACCTAACGTCATTCGTCGGAGAAAAACCCTTCGAAGCCCAAAAACAACTCATAAACCAGCTTTCTGACGTCAAAATAAGTTTCGATCCTGGAACCCTTTACGCAAGAAAGAGCTTGACATCCCTGAAGCCGATAATCAAGAGAAGTTTTGTCATGCTTCCAAATGAAAACGAAATTAGACTACTTACGGGAAAAAATTACGAGAGGGCTTCAAAAATATTGATAAAAGAAGGTGTCAGCGTGGTTGCAGTCAAGCTCGGCGAGAGAGGATGCTACGTCACGAATGGCAAAGAGAAACACTTGGTTGAGCCGTATGAAAAAAAACTTGTGGACACAACAGGTGCCGGTGACGCCTTCTGCGCCGGTTTTCTCTACGGCTTAATCAAAAGACGAGACCTATACAAATGCGGAAGACTAGGAAATTTCGTTGCAGCCCGTTGCATATCAAAAATGGGCGCCAGAACAGGACTTCCAAGACTTCCAGACATTAAAATCTCGGAGTTCTTCTAAAAATATTACCTCAAAGTCTTTTTCCAAAATTCTCTTAACGTATTTAGACCAGCTTTAACTACTCTTTTGCCGTCTACCCCACGGATGGAAAGACATTTTTCCCTTTTGACTTTACCAATGGCGGACTTGGCGTTGTTTTTCATTAGAGCTTCAAAATCCCCTGAACGTTTTTCTGGAACTTCCACTAAAAATCTGCTGTTTGATTCTGAGAAAAGGATGTAGTCGTTTCTTTTCATATTCTTGGATACGGGGACGTTTGCGAGATTTAGTTCCATCCCGTAGTCGCTGCTCAGAGCCATTTCAGCCGCTGCCGCTGCTAAACCTCCTTCAGAAAGATCGTGACAAGACTTGACGTATCCTGCGTCTATCGCTTCAGTAATCGAGTTCATGATTCTTTTTGCTTGCGTTGTTCTAACTTTTGGAACTCCCATCCCTACGAAGCCTTTCAGTTTGTAGTATTCTGAACCTCCTAGCTCAGGATAGGTTTGGCCCACTAGGTAAATCAAGTCTCCCGCTCTTTTCAAATCCACTGAGACCGCTTTTCTTACGTCTGGTATAATTCCGATCGCCGTGAATAGAAGGGTTGGAGTCACCGGCCCTAAAACTGACTCATTGTAGAGACTGTCTTTCCCAGAAATAAATGGTGTACCAAACGCCTTGGCGAAATCGTAGCAAGCTTTACAGGCTCTAACTAGTCCTCCCATTCTATCGGGTTTTTCCGGGCTGCCCCAAGTGAAATTATCAAGCAACGAAATCCTTCGGCCACCGACTGCAACATTGTTTCTAATAGCCTCATCCATACCCGAAGCAGCCATCCAGTAGGGATCGATCTTCCCGTAGTTTGGGTTCATCCCACAAGAAATCACGATTCCTTTCCAAGAATCAGTTAAAGGCTTGACAACCGCTGCGTCGTTTGGTCCACCATATTTTCCCTGAAGTGGTTTTAGAACAGTGTTTCCCTTAGCCTCGAAGTTAAACGTTCGTATCACAGATTCTTTGCTTGCAACGTTTGGTGAAGAAAGTATTTTCAAAAGGTCTTGTGTCAAATTCGTTGGCTCAGCGAAGGTTGGCTCAGCATAGTTTCGCTGAGTCCATTTTGCAACTCTCCTAGCCCTTGGAGGGCTGAACAGAAATTGCAAATCGATGTTGGCAACCGTGTGTCCTCGGTAATCTACTTTAAGAGTTTTGTCGTCTGTAAACTTGGCAACCGGGGTGGCTTCAACACCTTCGCCCTCGAAAATGTCTAAAACCTTTTTAAGATTCTTTTCTCGAACAGACAGAAACATCCTTTCTTGCGATTCAGAAATGTAAATCTCCCATGGAGCCATACCAGAATGTTTCAAAGGTACCTCTTCCAGTTCAACATGTATTCCACAGTTAGATCTATACGCCATTTCGCCTGCAGCACAAGATATGCCTCCTCCACCAAGATCAGTTATGGCTGAACCTAATCCTTGATCTCTTATTTTGATAAGGGCACGCTTGATTTTTTCTTCTTCGGCTGGATTCCCCTTCTCAGTTTCCAGTTCTAACGCTCTTGCGGTTTCTTTGGTCAACTCTGCGGAAGCGAAGGTAACTCCATGGATTCCAAATCTTCCGGTTCTTGCACCAGCCAGAACACCAACGTCTCCAGGCTTTGTATCTCTGATAAACGTGTTCATCGGAAGAATTCCTATACACCCACAAAAAACGGCAATATTGCCAACGTAGCTTTCATCAAAATATATTGCACCGTTCACGGTTGGTACTCCCATAGTGTTTCCATAATGCCCCGCACCGGCAACAACTCCACTATAGAGTTCTTTGGGATGCTTTGTCCCGGAAGGAAGCTTGTTATGATCGTAATCTAAGGGGCCGAAGCATAGGACATCTGTGCAAGCTATGGGGTCGGCCCACACCCCGAGTATATCGCGAATAACACCGCCCAAGCCGGTGGAAGCGCCTCCGAAGGGATCTATTGCCGAAGGATGATTATGGGTCTCAACCTTAACAGCAATTCCATAGCCCTTGTCAAAATTGATGATGCCAGCGTTGTCTTCAAATACAGAGAGGCACCAAGGCAAATCCAGCTCTCTCGTTACTTTGCTTATATACTCTTTGAACACGTTAGTTACTACTGGCTTTCCTTCAGGTGTGACTACTTCTCCTTTGAAGGTTTTGTGAAAACAATGCTCAGACCATGTCTGCCCGATGCTTTGAAGCTCAACATCGGTTGGATTTCTTCCCATTTCTGAAAAGTGCCTTTGAATGCTCTTCATTTCCCTAAGATTCAGACCAATTCCAAGTTCGTCGCTGATTTGAAGTAGTTGCTTGTCATCTGCTTCTAACACGTTTATCTCGGTGAATTCAAAGGGCACTTTTCTCTTGACGTAAAGACGCGAACTCATCTCACTTCCTCAGAGGACCTGTCATGTTATTGTATTGAACCAGTAAAATTTAAGGTTTATTGAAATAAAAATTTAAACAAAAGTTTAAACACATCAGCTTAACTCTATTTTTTTACCTTTATACAAAGCAATAATTTTTCTGGAATCAGTTACCTTTCCAATTCGCTCAGCATTAACCCCGGTTTTTTGGAAACTCTCAGTTACGCTCTCTCCATCAGTTTCGTTCACAACAACCGCAAAGCCCCATCCCATGTTGAAGGTTTTCAGCATTTCTTCATCTTTGATGACACCTCTGACCTCAGGGGCGGTTTTCTGAATCAGCTCAAAAATTGGCTGAGGTTTGAAATTGTTGAACTCGAACCCTATTCCCTTAGAAAACTTCATCAGCCTATCAAACTTTAGATAGGCGTCTCCTGTGATGTGGACTGCTCCCTTTATCTCGACCTCCTTAGCGGCGTTCAAAATCGGTTTGACGTATATTCTCGTTGGCTCTAAGACCTCGTAAACAATTTCTCTGCTGAAACCATCTGGAATGTCGTGGGGGTCGTATTTGCCACCCCATTCTTTGAAGAGAACTTTTCTCGCCAAGGATATTCCATTGCTATGGATGCCTGAACTCTTTAAACCAATCACAAGGTCTCCGGGCTTAATGTTGTTTCCAAAGACTATGTCCTTCTCAAACACTTCACCTATGCAGGCGAAAATCATGTCAAAGCCCTTGCCCGCAGCTATTCCCTTTATAACATCTGCTACGTCTCCTATTTCCCCGCCGGGCACCAAACATCCCGCTTCGGTAACGGCTTTCACTATGCCTTTCATCCACTCCTTGATCAGATAGGGATTAGAAACTTGAGCGTGGATGTTGTCTACGACGGCTAAGGGTGTGGCACCAGACCTTATCACGTCGTTGACAGCCATGGCAACTCCGTCTATTCCAATGGTGTCGTATTTGTCTGCCAGTTGCGCCAAAAGAACTTTCGTTCCGATTCCTTCGATAACGAAATCTAGGTATCGGTCGCCGACTGGAAAGATGTTGCCGTAGGGGAGTTGAACCACTTCTCCATACTTGCTGAGCTTATAGGTCTCTTTCAAAGCTAGCAAAGCTGCTTTAGATTTCGTCCGCACTTCTCTGTCCACGCCAGCCTCAGCGTATGTGAACTCTTCTGGCATAAGGTTCCCCAGTTCATTGGTGAATTCTTTTCATAAGTTCCGCTGTCCTGCGTCCAAATCTTCTGCATAATTTTTCGTCTTTTTCTCCCGGAGCTTCGACAGCCGCCATTCCATAATGCTTGCCGCTGGGGTCTCCTTGAATGATCATTCCGTGAATTAACATAGCCTTGAGAATAGATATGACTGTGGTTTCGGCTCCGCTAGCTGTTCCACCAGAAGAAGTGAAGGCGGCTCCGATCTTTCCATCCAGTTTGCCATGAATCTTTACAGATTTGTCGAAAAATTCCTTTAGCTTTCCGCTCATGCATCCGTAATAGGTTGGAGATCCCACGATTATGCCGTGTGCTTGTATCAGGTCTTCCAGCGTGGCGTCTTCAACCCTTTTGACAACACATTCAACGCCGTCTGCTTCCCTGACTCCTTCAGCGATCATGAAAGCCATTTTCTCTGTGTTTCCCGTTTTTGAATCATAGATAATCAGAGCTTTCAACAAGCCTTTCCTCTCCAACAGTCTTCTAGTAGGTTATGGTATTTCAAGTAGAAAAACCTGATCAAGTAACTATTTCGTGAAGTTGTTTTTGTTTCAGCGCCCTCCTTATCTCCAAGGCTATTCTGTCGCCCATACTCATCCTTTTCCGATACTTCGCATTTGCGTATTGAGAGCCTATTCCCATGTGCACGTTGGTTCCGCCTCCATGCCTCAAAGCGACATCCTGCGTGACCGGGATGTGCATGTAAGCTTCTTTCCCCTCTGGAACATCGTATAAACCATAGTCAACCGCGGTTTTTGGTTCGGCGCCGCCGGTGAAACCAATCTTAACTTTTGGTTGCAGTTCATATTTTGATATTCTGTCCCATGTGATAAGCGTCTGGAGGCACCAAGCGCCAAGGATGCCTGGCGGTTCATGTTTTCTGGTTGCAAACAAGAATTTGTCGGCGTATCTGTGTACGTCCTTGAGCAGGGATTCTCTTAGGCTCATGAGCACGTGAGCGGTGACTTCGAAGGAGGGAACTTTTCTGATTTTTTCTTGAACGTCTATTGGCAGTCGTTTTACGCCGTCTAGTATTGTTTCTCTTCTTTCGTCTATGGACAGAAATTGGTTTGCTAAGCAGATTCTCGCGTCTTTTACGCCAACATTGTATATTTTGGCATACCATTCTTCTGTGTCCCCCCATTCTTGTTTTGCGTCTAGGGGTGAGAAGAAGAAGTTGAAGTTTGCGTGGGGTCCTAGAACGATTTGTTCAGCCCTCGCATTTTCCAGAGATGCTCTATCTAGGTTTCCCGCTTCCATTTCTCTTTCCACTTTTTCTTCTAGGTCCTTGGAATCTGCTGCAAAGATAAATTCTCTTTCGAATTCTCTATGAGCGTGTTCGGCTTTCAAGAGAATCGGTTCGTCTATGGGTTCCTTGAATCTTATACCCCTTTTATGAACTTCATATTTGTAGGAACTTGGACAAGGAATGCCAGCCTGTTCAGCAAACCAGTAGTAATCCTTTTCGATTTCTCCTCTGTTCTCGATTTTTAGCAGTTTTCTTGAACCAAGAATTGGAACCCCAAATTCGTTTTCGATGACGCTGCAGTTTTCGTCTCCGCCAACGTAAACGGCGAAGGCTCTGTTTGGAATCTGTAAACATTCCAAATCAACTAGATCGTCCACATGTTTAACGATGTCAGAGTAACTGTCCAAAATTAGGATGATGCTCTTCCATCTGCCTTTCTTTTCTATGTCCTTCGGGTCGTTTACAATCTTCAGATCTCTTTTAACCAACTTGGGTAAATCTTCTACTTCTTCGTCGGCTCTGCCGACCATGGGGTTTTGGAGGTAAATTCTAGCCCTTTGCGGCGTTACGTAGATTATGCTTCTTGCGCCGTGGTCTCTTTGACCTTGCCAAGCGTCTAGGGCAGAATGGGAGCCCAAGTTGAGACCTATTGGTTCCTGATAGGTTTTTACGATTTCCTGCATCTCTTTTCTTTCTATAACCATCGAAATCCCTCTACTCACAAAGGACAGCTGAAAATATTTAATCTTTTATAATAGCCTCGTGTCAAAATGTTCTGCCAGTTAATCTTTCATAGGCTTCAACATATTTTTTGGAAGTTTCAAGAATGACATTCTCTGGCAGGCTTGGAGCCGGAGGTTGCTTGTTCCAATCAAGAGAGTTCAGATAGTCTCTTACATATTGCTTGTCAAAGCTGAACTGATCCCTTCCAACTTCATATTTTTCTGAGGGCCAAAACCTAGATGAGTCGGGAGTGAATAATTCGTCGATAAGAAGTAATTCTCCATCGTAAAGTCCGAATTCGACTTTGGTGTCGGCAACGATTATGCCGTTGGCTTCAGCTCTTTTGGAGGCTCTTTCATAGATTCTTAAGCATGTTTCCTCGATTTCTTCTGCCAAGTCTCTCCCAATTTTTTTGACAACATCATCTTTTGTCATCTCTATGTCATGGCCTACCTCAGCCTTGGTGGTGGGTGTCAGAATTGGTTCCGGAAGTTTTTCAGCCTCTCTTAATCCGGGAGGCAGTTTAATTCCACAGCTCGGTTTTCCTTCTCTGTATCTTTCCCAAGCTGAACCGTAGAGATAGCCCCGTATGACGAACTCTATCTTAACTGGTTCAGTTTTCTTAACTAAAACCATCCTTGGATCGACAACATCCAAAATGTGGTTTGGAATTATATTCTTTGTTTGGTTGAACCAGTAAACGGAGAGCCTGTTTAACGCCTCTCCTTTATGAGGCACGCCATTAGGCAAAACAACGTCGAAGGCTGAGATTCTGTCGGTGGAAACAATCAACAGTCTTTTCTCCAGATCATAGACATCCCTCACTTTCCCTCTCTTAAAAACGGGGAAGGGCAAATTTGTTTCGAGAAGAACGTCATAGCTCATTATTTTAACCTTTTACCTTTAGATTTAGAAATCTTCTTTACTTCCCCGGCACTCTCATAGACGTTTCTTTCCGTTTTCTGTTTGTATCGACGAAGGCTTTCATATAGGGAGTGATTGGATAGGGCGAGAATTCGTACAGCAGCGAGGGCGGCGTTTTCAGGTTTGGGAATGTATGCAACGGGTATCCCCTTTGGCGTTGCTACGGAGGAGAAAATCTTAGCTCCTTCGTATTTTTCGGAATCGGGAGGGCAGGCTATAACTGGATATTTCGTGTAACCGGCAACGACACCTGAAAGGGCGTCTGATAGTCCAGCAACGGTGATTAAGACGATGTTGTCGCCGCTGTTTTCGTATTCCTGTAGGTCGTTTAGCAGTTTTTGGGGGGTTCTATGGGCTGAAGCAACGTTGTAGTCGCAGGTGATTGGAAAACCTTCTTCTCTAAGAAAAACACCAATGCGGGAAGCGAACTTATGGTCTCTTTTAGAACCCATCAGAACAATAATCTTCTCTTTTGGCATAATATCACAATGGTCAAAGAAAGAATTTAAGTCTTGATTAAGCTTGGTTTATTCCCCATGTTTCTCGGATTTTCTGACATTTTTTGGTTGCTTCCTCAACAGCCCTCATCAGTGCTGGCCTAATTTGACTGCCCTCAAGTTCGTATATGGCTTCAATGGTGGTTCCGCCGGGCGTCGTCACCATGTCCTTTATCTTAGCCACATGTTCCCGTGTTTCCAAGACGAGTTTCCCTGTTCCAAGAACTGTCTGCGCTGAACTATATAGAGAAATATCCCTGGGTAAACCAACTTTCAAACCCGCATACATGAGAGCTTCTATTATTATAGAAATGTATCCCGGTCCGCTTCCGCTCAGGGCTGTTATGGCGTCCATGTATCTCTCTTCAACCTCTTCACAAATTCCCATAACGTCTAGAATCTCCTTAACCTTCCCATTGTCTTCTGAATTTACGTCATCGTCGCAACAGTACGCGGTATAGGATTCTTGCACCAAAAGGGCGACGTTTGGCATGGTCCTAACGAATCTGGCTTTGGGAGCCATCTTCTTATAAAATCCCAGTGGAATCGTAGCGGCTGTAGAAATCACCAGTTTTCCTTCGATTTCTTTGCTTATTTCTTTCAGAACTTTTCCCACATCGTTCGGCTTAACACATACAAAAATAATGTCCGATTCTTTCGCGGCTTTCTTGTTGTCCTTGGTTATGGTCGCTCCTAATTTTTCTAGTTCCTTTAGTTTTTCTATATTTCTTCTTGTGGCTGTGATCTTGCCATCATATCTGCTTTTCAACAGGCTTTTCACTATGGCTCCACCTATCACTCCTGCACCTATCACGGCAACACCGTCTTTCATCGGTCATTCCTCTATTGTTTGTGACTATTGCTTTTGCAAGGCTACTCTTAATCTTTATCCTTATCAGTATGCCCTTCTTGAACAACCGAACACCTAAACAGAAAGGAAACAGCGTCACACTCCATTTTCGTTATGTTCCCAATTCCGAAATAAGGCTTAATTTGACTAGAAATCCTTGTTCTGTCATGGGAGACCGAGCCCTCGTTGAAAAGCGCGCGCAGACTCGTTACGTAATGGAACCAAAAGTTGGGAAGGACTAACTGTGGACTATTTCGGAGAAGATGAAGAAGTTATCCGTGGCAAGAAATGGAACTGGAAGGCCTTCAAATCTACGAAGGATTATCCGGTTTCCAAAAACCTTCTCGAATGGGTTATTGGACAAGAACGGGCGTTAAACGAATGCTACCTCTGTTTAGAGGAATGGGTTCATAAGCTAAAATATCTTAAAAAAGAGAAATGGTATGAAGCGTGGAAGGACCCGAAAAGGGAGAAGCCACAGATTAAAGAGACTGCTCCTCCCGGACCCTACCTGTTTTTGCTTGGAGATCCTGGAACTGGCAAGTCCTTGATTGGGAGAGCCCTTGCAGTTCATCTAACTGAACTCTACAAGAAACAAAACATTCAACTCCAAGACGTAGTCTGCTGGCAAAATGAAGTGGTTCCCAGCGAACCCAAAATCTCCTGCCATTCAGCTGGCGAAGCAAAAAGGCTTATCCTAAAGCAGAAATTGAAGGAAGCAAAGAAGTTGTTTCTTCAGCGCATCGGAATAAAGTTTGTCATTTACCTAATGATATGCGTAGCCTCAATTTTCATGTTTGCTGGCTTCTATTATTTATGGCAAGAGAAAATTCGGTGGGACACAAACGCATTAACTGCGTGGGGAGAACCTATCCAAACAATTTATAATGGCAATTTTTCGAATTTCATTTTAGATTCCTTTGTTTCCATTGGAAGCACGACTTTCCTTCCAGCCGGAATGATGTTGATGTTTCTAATTCTCGTAACAGTTCTCGGCCGCTTCGGAGTCCTTGGAGGTTCCAAAGGAATAGGCGGAGCGAGAGCATCGAAAGTTCCGAAACTTATAGTTGATAACTCTAAAAAAGTTGCACCCTTCTTAGACGCCACCGGCCACGGTTCTGCCCAATTGTTCGGAAGCATCGCTTGGGACCCATTACAAACTGGAGGCCTCGGCACCCCAGAACATCAGAGGGTAACCGCGGGAGATGTCCATCGAGCCCATCTCGGTATCCTTTACATAGATGAAATCAAGAATTTGAAGCCAGATGAAGCCATCACGCTACTGACTGTTCTAGAAGACGGTCAGTTGCCAATAACCTTACGAAGCCGATGGAGCGACGCAGGCGGAACCGCTGCCATGGCTGTGGCAACAGAACCAGTGCCATGTATGTGTTTCCTCGTTGGCGCTGGAAACTTTGACAGCATCGGACAAATTCACCCCGCCCTTATGGACCGAATCTATGGTTATGGCAAAGTAGTTAGAATGAATAACGACATGTTGAACACTGTTGAAAACCGCCGCAAATACGTTCAGTTTATCGCTCAGGAGATTTCACGTTTTCGTTTAATTCCATTCAGCAGAGAAGCGTGCGAAGAAATAATTGATGAGGGGCGTAGGCGTAGCAACAAAAAGGATGCCTTAGCCACGAAATTTCGTCCTATGATAGCTCTCGTGAAAACAGCCGCCACGTTGGCAATGAACGAAGGCTTGAAGCTGGTTGAAAGAAGACACGTTGAAGAAGCCATAGAGACGCATTGTAAAACAATTCAGAAACAGATTCTCGAGCATCAAATGAGTGAAAGAGGAAAGCTTCTTGAGATTAGGCCAGAGGGAGCGAAGCTAGGTCAGATTTACGGACTTGCCGTCGTCAAGGACCCCTACAGCGGAGAAATGACTGGCAACGTCTTAACCGTCAAAGGCTTTCTTGAAAAGCGAAACAGGAGGCACGAAAATTCCTTACAAGGATACTATAAGGTCACGGGGATAGCGAAGGAAGGAAAAGAAGAGTTCATCGCGGACAGCGTGGCGAAAGTAAGAAGCGTCATTTTGCAGAAGTATGGCGCTGACGTTGCCCAAGACTTTTTTACGCATATAGATTTCGCTCAAGCCTACGGAGTTGACGGACCAAGCGCCGGCGTCACCATGGCGATTCTTCTCTGCTCATTGATAGAGAGGAAGCCCATTCGACAAGACGTTGCTGTGACAGGAGAAATCAACGTCAGCGTGGATGATGTGGTACAAGTGACAGCTGTCGGCGGATTACATGAAAAGATAAAAGCGGCTGAAATGTGGGGTTTCAAGAAAGTCATTATTCCAGCTAAGAATTATAAGCATTCAATAGATCCTAGAGACTATAACATAGCGGTAATTGCCGGCGAAACTCTGGAAGACTATCTAAGAGAATCTTTGGTCCATTCAGAGAAAATCCCTAGATCACCGTAATGGCAAATGCTATGATTTGGTAGGCGTAGATTCAAGGCGTTTTCTGTGGCTCTCGTTTTAGCCATCCAGGTCTTTTGAAACTTGGATTTGGATATTGATAGAATCCCTTGCCGGTCTTGACGCCTAACTCCCCCTTCTTCACCTTTTCCACCAGGATTTTCGGCGGTTTGTCGCTCTCGTCTCCGCTTTCTCGATACCACTGCTCCTCAATGGCGAGAATAACGTCCAAGCCAACCGTGTCCATGCCCATGAACGGTCCAAAGGGGGCGGGAATGCCTATCATGAAGGCGCGGTCAACGTCTTCGAAGGAGGCGTATCCCTTGTCCACAAGATATAGTGATGTCTTCTTTATGGCTCTCCACAACCGGTTGTAGACGTAGCCTGTGACTTCTCCCTTTACCGTGACTGGAGTCAAGCCTATGCGTTGACCCAACTGCACCGTGGTTTCTATGCTTTCCTCTGAGGTGCTGCTCGACCCCATCACCTCGACTAGGGGTCTAACCCAAACAGGGTTGAGAAAATGCATGTTCAAAACTTTTTCAGGACGCTTCGTGGCGTCGGCTATGAGGGAACACCTTATTGAAGAGCTGTTGGTGGCAAGAATGGTGTGGGAAGGACAGACGCGGTCTAATTGACTGAAAACTTGGCGTTTCACTTCCACGTCTTCGTAAACCGCTTCAATGACGAAATCAGCGTCTCCAGCCGCCTTTTCAAGGTCCGTGGTATAACTGATCTTTGAAAGGGCTTTCTCCATAGAATCAGAGGAGATTTCCCCACGGTTAACCCTCTCTTCCAGAATTTCTCTAATCTTTTCCCGAGCATTGCCTAAGACTTCTTCGGAAGTTTCGACCAAGTCTACGTCATAGTTGTGTGTGGCACATTGAAGGGCAATTTGATGTCCCATGGTGCCGGCGCCCACCACGCAAATCCGTTTAATTTCATCAATCGCCACGTGTGATCACCATTTTTCGTTATTCTAGATCTGCACTTAAATAAAGTTGCTTCAGAACCTCTAGTATTATATAGCACGATGTTGAACTATTCGATTTCTAAGAGGGGGAACGCAAATGAATCTAACCAAACTGTTTACTCCGATCAACATCGGAAAGATGGAAGTTAAGAACAGACTTGTAATGCCTGCTCTTACCACGGGCTTCGCCTTTGGAGAGGTTAACGATCAACTGAAGAACTACCTTGTAGCGAGGGCAAGGGGCGGTGTAGGCTTGATTGTTATTGGAATCACTTCCGTTGAGCCTGGCACAGACTACGTTATTAGTGTCAGTGACGACAGATTTATCCCCGGCTTACGAGACTTGGCAAAGTCAATTCATTCTCATGGAGCCAAGACTGCAATACAGTTGTGGCATCCCGGCCGATACGAATTTGCTGTCATTACTGGACGACAACCAGTTTCATCGTCTGATGTCCCCCCGCCGATTCTTTCTCGCCAAAAGCCTAGACCTCTCACGATTCCGGAAATCGAAAAGCTTGAGGACGATTTCGCCCAAGGGGCTAGAAGAGTGAAGGAAGCGGGATTCGACGCTGTGGAGTTTATTTGCTCCGCAGGTTACCTCATTAGCCAGTTTCTATCGCCTATAACAAATAAGCGGAAGGACAGGTATGGAGGAGATCTTGAAAACCGAATGCGATTCATTCTGGAAATAATTGAGAAGACTAGAGATGTCGTTGGAAAGGATTTTCCCATCATGTGTAGAATTTCAGGCGACGAGTTGATCCCCGGAGGAAACACGCTCAAAGAGGCAAGGGTCATAGCACAAAAACTCGAGAAGGCGGGGGTACGGGCCTTCAATGTAACAGCTGGATGGCACGAATCCAGTGTTCCAATGATCACCATGGACGTGCCTAGAGGCGGCTACGTTTACTTGGCAGAAGGCATCAAGGAGGCGTTGAAGGGAACCGAAGCTCGCGTTATCGCCAGCAACCGAATTAATGACCCCGTTCTAGCGGAACAAATACTGCGCGATGAAAAAGCGGACATGATTTCAATGGGTAGAGCCCTTGTTGCCGATCCTGATTTGCCTAACAAAGCCAGAGAAGGACGCTTCGATGAGATCGTAACGTGCGTTGCATGCAACCAAGGTTGTATGGACAATTTGTTCGAGGGCTCTCCTATCACATGTATGGTGAATCCCCTAGTCGGGAGAGAAGAAGAAATCGAGATTAACCCTGTTGAAAGGTCGAGGAGGGTCCTCGTTGTAGGTGGTGGTCCAGCTGGAATGAAAGCGGCCCAAATTGCAGCTATGAGGGGTCATCAGGTTACCCTCTTTGAGAAAGGTGATAGGCTGGGTGGTCAGTTAAACTTAGCCTCTGTAACTCCAAGTAGAGAAGAATTGGGTAAAATCGTGGAGTATCTATCAGTCCAGCTGAAGAAACTTGGCGTCAAAGTTCAATTAGATGAGAAGGTGACTCCTTCACTCGTGGCAAAGCTGAAGCCAGACGTGGTCATATTAGCGACGGGGGCGGAACCCATTATTCCGAGCATTCCCGGCGTGGATTTGCCTAACGTGTTTCAAGCTTGGGATGTGCTCGCCGGAAGAGATGTTGCGGGAAAGAATGTGGTTGTTGTTGGCGGCGGCGGAGTTGGTTGCTATACGGCTCATTACCTAATGGCTAGGGGCAAAAAAGTGACTCTACTAGAAATGCTGGACAAAACCGCGAAGGATGTTGGAATTTCCAATCGATGGATCATAAGGAATAACCTACAAAAGGGCGGAGTTAAGACATTTACATCCACAAAGGTTGAAAGCATTTCTGAGAAAGAAGTTTTCGCCATAAAGAACGGGGAAAGACTGACCTTACCGGCAGACTCTGTGGTTTTGGCGGTAGGCTCAAAGCCGAACAAAAGCCTCGCTGAGGCGATTAGAGAGAAGTTTCCCGAAATCTATGAAATAGGCGACTGCGTAGAACCGCGGAAGGCCCTTCAAGCAATTCATGAGGGGTGGGACGTAGCGCTAAAAATATGATCTTGATCTAAATCTCGGTTTAAAGGTTTCCGGAAGGGTTTGAATCAGCCCCCGTTTCTTTTCTTTGGCACGCGCGTTGGTACGTTGATTGAGTAGTTGATTTGAGTCTGTCTGTTATGGGTCTACAGAAGGATCTGGTGTGATGTTTTTATCCTTCTTTTAGTCTTACCACGTCGGCTAGTTGTGCGGTTGACACTTCGAATAGGATCGAGTTTGTTTTGCCTATGATTCTGTGGACTGTTCTTGGGATGAGGGTTATGTCGTCTCCTTCTTTTAGTGTGACCACTTTATCGCTTAGGATTATGTCTACTTGGCCTTTGAAGCAGTAGATCGTTTCTTTCTTGTCTTTGTGGTAGTGTTGAGACGTGTGGTGGTTTTCTCTTATGATGAGGATTTTTCCACCGTATTCTTTTTCTTGTGCTATCCAGAGCTCTTTTCCCCATGGCTTTCTTACTTCTCTCAAGAATTAACCTCCAAGCTTATGACTAAGTTTGTTTCGCGTCTTAAAAAGGAGAAGGCAAGTGATGTTGCGCGCGAAATAGGAAACTAACATAACAAAGTGAAGTGCGCGTGCTTTGCCTCTTCCGTTGCAAAGTTGGATAGGACTTATATTGTGGAAAATATACAAAATATTACGCTGATTATGCATACGAAATTCTTTTTCGAAAGAAATATATGAGTTGGAAACGTCTTGTATTTGTAGAAGATAATGAAAATTCTGAGGAAAATATGCGCTCGGGAGCATTTGTTCTCTACGATTTTAGTGTGTCTTCTAATGGTGACTGCTCCAATACCTGGATCTTTAGTGTATGGCGCACCCAATCAAGCATACTCGACAGAGTTATCTGCTCCAGAGAAGACGCTGACATTCTTAACAGACGTAGTCAAACTGGACGTGACAAAATATAACGCAAAACTGGTAAGCCACATGGATTTTCCCTCTGATTTGGACGGCCTTACTGAGGAGAGAGTGAAATACGCCCTCGAATCTGCTGGAAGCAAATTAGATGTGACCTGTAGATTTAGAAACAATGCTCTGGTTTACTGTAAGCTATACCTGCTTGAGGGTTCACCGCTTTTTGCTCAACCCTCCACAAACAGTCTTGATGACGCTAGGGGTCTTCTTGACAGATACCAAACCTATTCCGGAGCTTCATATATCCATGAAGTGAAGGGCATGTTGGACACGGTTACTGAACCAAAACCCATGACAACAACGTCGGGCAACGTGAAGCTTAAAATATCAGGTGAAACCTATACATACATCGATTGGATATACACGGTCAACGGCATTGACTTTGATAGGAACAGGATACACTTCAGTTTTCTAAATGGAGCTTTTAATTCATTTAGGGACGATTGGGACCTCTACAAGATAGGCAGCACAGATGTTAATGTCTCTGAAGAAGAAGCCATACGCACTGCAAGGGAACACGCACAAAATTATACATTAAAGATTTGGCAGAACGAGTGGATAGAAGTAGAATTTAACATAGTAGACGAACCAGTAGAAGTAGAATTCAGCACACAACCCAGAGAACCTGACACGTTATATCCCCTCTGGGACATTCAATTGTATTTCGATACGCTTTACTATGGGTGGAACGGCATCAAAGTTAGAATGTGGGCGGACACGGGAGAAGTTGTTTCTGTCACGGCGACTGGTGGCCTTGCAGGCCCCCCTGATGGAGGGACCCCAACAGTGCCACCCAATGAAACTCCACTTGGTGGCTCTACTGGCAAAACAGGTCTGGACCCAACACCGCTCTTGATAGCAGTTCCAATTGTGTTAGCCATAATACGTGGTGTAGCGTTATATAGAAGAAGAAAAGATTAACAACCATTGAACACCAACACCCCTCCTTTTTTATAGTTTGTGATTAAGACTGATGTCTCATCCAAAATCTCTACTAATCCTTTTATCTAGTGATCTCTGGTGGTTCATTTTCAGGATAAAGGATTTTGACCTTAGTTTCTGGATTAGTCTAATCAAGGAACAAATCTTTTTTTGTACAGAGCTAATAATTATGTTGGGTAAAACGTTGGTTGTATCCAACACAAAAAGATTGGTATCAAGATTTGTTCCGCTCTTGATACTTTGTTCCTTGATAGTTTCTTTTCCAAAAATCAACATGGTAGAAGCAAGTGGAAGTATTCACATCAGGGCTGACGGAAGTGTCGAGGGAACGGATAAGATTCACCGTGACGGAAACGTCTACGTCTTCACGGGCAAAATTAGTATTGATTATGGTGATTATGGCATAGAAGTTGATAGGGACAATATTGTGATTGATGGTGCAGGCTTCACCCTTCTGGGAACAGCAGCTTATATTTCTCGGGGAATAGACCTGTCAGGCAGAAGCAACGTAACGATCAAGAACATGGAAATACGGAGTTTCATGGATGGCATCTACCTCGTGCCCTCTTCAAACAACACTATTACCCGAAACAACATAACGGCGAACACTGATAGTGGCATTTGGACGGCTGGGGTTTCAAACAACATTACTGGAAATTACATAGCAAACAACGAAATTGGTATCTTATTCCACGGTTCGCATGACCTTATTTACCATAATAACTTCATTAATAACACGAAACAGGTTGAAGATATATGTTGGTCCAATCCTTGGCTTCCTTCCTCGGCAAATATTTTGGATGATGGTTATCCTTCTGGCGGCAACTACTGGAGCGACTATGAAGATAGATACCCAAACGCTACAGAACTGGATGATTCAGGCATATGGGACACACCATACATAATCGACGCCAACAATCAAGACCGCTATCCCCTTATGAGTCCCGTCGTAATTCCAGAGTTTCCAGACACTACGCCACCTACTATTTTCGTTGTTTCGCCAGAAAACAAGACGTACACTGGAAACAATGTTTCCTTAACTTTTACCGTGAATAAACCAACTTCATGGATCGGTTACAGCTTGGACGGCCAAGCCACTGTGACAATTGCTGGAAACACAACCCTAACTGGATTATCTGACGGTTCTCACATCCTAAGAGTTTATGCAAACGATGCATTCGGGTACACTGGAGCCTCTGAAATAGTCTATTTCAGAATAGCTCAACATTCAGAGCCTTTCCCAACAACATGGATTGTAATTGCCATAGCGATAATAGTGGCAGTTGGAGTAGCCCTTCTGGTCTATTTCAGAAAAATCAGGAGAATCGAATAACAAGAGTTTCCCCATGGGCATCACCTTTACTTATGCTCAAGGTGATTGCGGTTGCCATGACACACCGCTGCCTTCGCAAACCGATTCGTGGATCCTTCAAAAACAAAAAAGGAGAGTTTGCGGGAGATATCTCTACTATACCTTGGTTGCATAAATGAAACGTTTTCTTCTCCTCTGCATGTATTTGCTCAAGCAAGAGATACACGAATGTCCCATCAACTTATGTACTGACTTGAATAATAAATGCAAATTTGTCGCGATTGTAGATGCATAGTCTATCTTGAAAACATTCAGTAAATTTTATTAACAATTTCCATGAAAACATAAAAAATGAGATTAAAGCCGAGGGTGATTCCTTCGGAGGCGTTTCACCGCCTAGCATGGGAAAGCGTGGGGAATTAAGCCTCACGCCTCATGGAAAGGGGAGCGGACGGGAGTCGGCTTAGATTCCAGAAAAAGAACAGTAGAAAAGACAGAGATTTCCACCAAAAAATGGAGGTAATGGAAATGGCTAACCAATTTAGACGAAAGCTTCTGTTCATAACGGTTTTCCTTGTTATACTGTTGAGTTATAGCGCTTACGCATTCCTAATACCGAGTGTGCACGCGGCAGAAATATCCACTCAGGAGAAGGGGTTAGCAATCTTAAACGACGTGGTTGGTCTCGACCTAACAGAGTATGCGGCTGAAACAAAAGAATACCCCCAAGATTTGTACTTGGGTATTCTTCCCCAAGATATTGTGGACTACACTCTTGAGTCTAATGAAAGCATGCTAAGGGTGGCTTGTACATTTGTAAACAAGACTTTACAGCTGATATATGTAAGTGATTGCGATGGTTCGCCACCCATGACTCAACCAGTCACTAGCGTGCTTGAAATGGCTGAGGGCTTTCTCAGCAGATATTATGCCTATTCTGGAGCTTTATATATCCAAGAAATGCGCAGCATGGTGGACAAAATTGACATCAACAAAAACATCACAAAAACATCAGGAAATATGACGCTTGAAGTGATTGTTAACCAAATACATACAGAGTTCATATGGACATTCACATTTAACGGCGTTCAAGCCAGCTCTAAGCGCGTATCCTTGGGTTTTGAAAAGGGGTTCTTGAAACACTTTATTGACCGTTGGTGGCTCTATAAAATTGATGGCACTGACATAAACGTCGATGAGAACGAAGCCATAGAAATCGCGATGAACGCGGCCAAAAACTACTCGTGGAAAGTGTGCATGGGCAACGACACTATAGAAGTAACGGAGTTTAATATAGTGGAGGTAGGCAAACCAACGTTATGTTTCCTCAACGCAATGGAGGAAAAGGATGCACGTGGCGGAGATCCCTTAACACTGTATCCTGAATGGTATATCCCACTAGGCTTAGACAAAGTTTACCCAGGCGGTGTTACCGGAATAAATGTCGGAATCTGGGCAGACATAAAAGAAGTTAGTTATATCGGGGCAATGATATTTGGAGGTGCTCCATCATCTCCTGAAGCCCCTGTGAACAGTGAAAACTCCGTTAAGCCGCCATCTAATGAAGTTTCTGTTGGTGAAGTAGCTCCAAACCAGACACTAATCACGTGGGTAGCGCTTCCAATCTTAATTGCCATAGCACTCGGGGCAACTACAGTCTATTTTAGAAGGAAAAAGACCTCAAGGCTTGATAACGTGCCAAAATCAATGTTTGAAACTTGGCGGAGCGTTCTTCTTCTGATTCCGCTTACTATAGTCTCAATACCAATACCAACAGCTAACGCAGAGCCTCTTCCTGAACCAGGTGGAAGTGCCATAACTTACGCCTCTACCTATTATCAGCTTGATTATGAAAGAACAGCAGCTCAGCAGATCTGCACCGACATGGCGTCTCGCTTTGGTCAGGAAGGATACGAGGTCACTAATGCTTATGACACAGGTACAATAAAAAGCAACGTGTTAAGTTGGGCCTCCAGCAAGGAGCAAGGGTTCCATCGTGTGGCAATATTCCATTTTGGGCATGGGGGTTTCCTCGACGTCGGTGGATATTTACATTACGACTATTTTGACAGCAACGGCAATACTATCTGGGACTATGAAATTTATCCTAAAACTGGTTTAGGCAAACACTTCTTTGTGTTCATTTGGACATGTCGTCAGGGAGACTTAATAGGGTACGTGGACGGTAACGGAAGAGCGGTGGGAATGCCATACGCTTGGACTCACACTAATAGCTTAAGCTCTAATGGTTACAGCAGTCCTGACAGCGGTCTTTATTGTTTCATAGGCTTTGAAAATGCGTCTCCCGCTCTGGCTTACCGAAGTTTTCGGTATTACACAGTATTGGCCAAAGACTTCATCCTTAAGTTCTATTATTACGCTTTGAGCCTTAGCTATTCGATAAAAGATGCTCTAAATCTGGCTTCATTATACTGGTTTGGATGTTCTTTCATTTATTGTCCACTTTACCAAGGATTTGAGACGTGGTGGCCCGGTAATTTCCCTGGTGGACCACCTGCGAAGTGGGATTGGGGTAAGATGCGTGTCTATGGAAATGGAGACATACATTTAAACCAGTACAGCTTCAAGGTTCTCGCTGCGGACCAGTATGGCAATTATTTCGTCAATAGAGACGTTTACATCGACATAATGCATAACCTTGCAAACACTGGCTCAACCATTGATATAACCGGGGGATATCATACGGTCTTTGTGAATGACTTCTGGGAACCCGGCTCTACTGGAAACAGATCCTTTTTCAAATACTACACATATGGCTATACTAAATACTATTTGAACCCAGCATACTGGTACTTCTGGAAAGACTGGACGGTCACAGCGGTTTTCGAATTGAAACACTGTCCAGGAGACGTGAATGGCGATGGCATAGTTGACATTGATGATGCTATCATCGTCAGCGGCGTTTTCGGATCTATTCGAGGGGACCCCGAGTGGACCTCAATTGCAGACCTAAACTGTGACGGTATCGTCGACATCGATGACGCACTAATAGTCGCAATAAACTTTGGCGAGGTCTATTGGTAAGGAAATGTGAGACCATAGATCGAGTAGCACCGACAAAAAGCACCTCTTTTTTCTGTTTTTAAGGTCTCCCAAAAAATTAGAAGCAGAGTGCAAGCAGAATAATATGTAAATAGGAAATACCATAGTAATATAGTGATTAAATATGAAGAAGATTGTTTTGTTAACCTTTGTATTTGTGCTCTTTTCAACAGCAATGGTTATGAGGTTCAAAAGTCCAGTCGTAGCAGAGGAGACAATTTACATTAGGGCTGATGGAAGTGTTGAGGGAACGGATAAGATTCAGCGTGAAGGAAACGTCTACACCTTCACAGGCAACATCAACGATTCTATTGTTGTGGAGAGGGATAACATTGTGGTTGATGGGGCAGGCTACACCCTACAAGGCACAGGAAACGGAAAAGGAATAAGCCTGACGAGTAGGAGCAATGTGTTTATTAGGAATATGGAAATCGAAGGATTCAGAGAGGGTATCTTCCTCAATGGTTCTTCAAACAACATTATCTCTGGAAACTACATAACAAACAACTTTCTTGGAATATGGTTTTGGCTAGCTTCAAATAACACCATTTCCGGAAATAACATAACAGCAAATAAACGTGGCGTCGCGCTCGGAGGAAGTGTAAGCGCGTTCGAGCAAGGCTCACACTATAACAATATTTCTGGAAACAACATAATAAACAACGATGTTGGCATCCACTTCTTCGGGTCTTCAAACAAAATTATTGGAAACTATATAGCAAAAAACGAGGAAGGCATCTACGTCAGTGGGCATGTTCCCTTCGCTGGGTCTCAAAACAACATTATTTACCATAATAGCTTCATCCATAACACGAAACAGGTTAACGATGTTCATTGGGAGGAGCCTTTTTCGGCTATCTCAGTGAACATTTGGGATGATGGTTATCCTTCAGGCGGTAACTACTGGAGCGACTATGAGGATAGATACCCAAATGCTAAGGAACTGGATGGTTCAGGCATATGGGACACACCATACGTCATCGATGAAAACAATCAAGACCGCTATCCACTTATGGACCACGTCGTGATTCCAGAATTCCCTGATGAAGAACCCCCACCGATACCAACTACCGAGCCTTGCCCAACTACATGGGTTGTAGCCGCAACAGCGATAATAGCAATAGGCGGAGTAGCCCTTCTGGTCTATTTCACAAAGGTCAAGAAAACAACCGGGAAAACCGAATAACAACAGAGTTTCTCACATGAACATCAATACTACTTATACTTACTGTGCTTACAGTTGCCATAACCATCTACAAACGAAGACGACCCAAAACACAGATACACACAGCTATCTTCGCAAAACGATTGCATGCATGCATTTACGATTTGCCTAAAACTACTGTGAAATTTGACACTTGGGATTCAGCCCCTTTTACGAAACATAGTCTAGACAATAAACCTTAGTTTATGGATAAACTCATGGAAAAACTATGTTGTGAAATAGATAAACACATGATAAAGGCTTTAGGGCTTCATGCTAGGGAACTTAATACGATTATAGAAACTTCATAAGAGATTCTCTTAGACCATGACCTTCACACTTCACAAGATTGAGTGCGTGAGGATAATGTGTGACAAAAGGTGTGACACTTCGATAAAAGGTGTGACAAAATAATGTTGTTTTTGGAAAGGTGTGACAGACATTTCACAACTTCAAAAAAAAGTGTCACACAATGTTGTTTTTCCATAGAAAAGGTGTGACAAATCCCTTCCCCCGTAAAATGTCGTGTTCATGTCGTGTTCAAAACGGACATTATACATTCTTTTGTGTCTAAACTCAATGCGCGCGCATTCTATGATTTCAGAATAGCGCTAAATTATCCCAGTCCTGTACAATCTTTTTTCGCGCTCGAGCTTATCCTTCACTCTTATTCTAGTCCCAATAGCACAAGCGCTCGGTTTTTCTACACGAAGCGTGCAAATTTGGTTAATAATTCAAGAATGTCATTGGTTAGAAAGAATGCGACTGTAAGATTTTTATTTCTAAGAATTTAATTGAAATGTCGGTGAACAAAATGGTTTTGTATCCAAGCAAAGAATGGTTGGAAGAATACCGCAA
>JACUTO010000078.1 GCA_014859755.1 Candidatus Bathyarchaeota archaeon | reverse complement strand
CGGAGCCGGAGATCCGGGGTTCAAATCCCCGCGGGCCCGCCAAATGGAGAAAACTAAATGGTTTCCGTTAATCCCTTCGCCGAGTTTCGTGCTGGATGCGAAACTGCCTTAAAGGATGTCTTGAACAGGCTGTACCCTCAATTTTCGGTCCCTTCCATCTTGCTTGAGTCTCCGCCGAATCCCAAGTTCGGAGAGTTGGCATCCTCGGTATGCTTCGAACTTGCCAAGCAAACCGAAAAGAAGTCCCGAAAGATAGCAGAACAAATCATACAGATAATTGACGTATCAGAGTTTCCATTGATTCAATCAGTTAAGGCAGCTGGAGAGGGTTACATCAATTTTTACGTAAACTCTGAGGAGTTCCCCCGTTTGACCATTGAATCAGTCAGAACTCTTGGCAACGATTATGGATACGTTAAAACTTCTAAGCCAAAAAGAATCATTGTTGAACACACCAGCGTTAATCCCATCCATCCAATTCACATTGGACAAGCGAGGAACCCCATGCTGGGCGACGCCCTCGCACGCATATTAAAAGCACGCGGACACACGGTTTTTAGGCACTACTACGTTGACGATGTTGGCCGTCAGAGCGCTGTCATAGCGTATGGGTACGAAAAGCTTGGTAAGCCTAAGCCTGAAGGGAACCCTGACAGCTTCATAGGCGCAATTTACGCCATAACAAGCTGTATAATGGAGATTCAACGTCTCAAGAAAGAGGTTGAAAGGGCAAAGGAACTTTCGCTAAACGAAGAACTTTCAAGGTTACAGCGGGAACTAGACGACTGGACTTCGGTTGCGGCTGATCTTGAGGGAAGATTCCCCAAACTCTTTGCTCGCCTTCTAGACGAAATCAGTAAAGATGAGGATCCAGAGAATCCGGTGAGCGATTTAATTCGCAGATACGAAGCCAATGAGGAAGAAGCAAAACAATTGATCAGGGAGGTCTGTCAACTGTGTCTTCAAGGGTTTCGAGAAACTCTAGGTAGGGCTGGAATCTCCCTTGATTCTTGGGATTGGGAGAGTGATTTCATTTGGAACGGCGACGTTATGCGTGTCCTCGACAAACTGAAGGCAACTCCCTACGTTTTTCAGGTTGCAGGAGTCTTGGAATTTGACGCTGAAAAGGTTGCTCGAGACCTAGACCTCAAGGAAACTCTGGGTTTGAATGAAGATTATGAGCTGTCTTCCCTGACTCTGGTGAGAGCCGACGGCACCACCCTGTACACAACAAGGGACATTCCCTACCATTTATGGAAGTTTCAGAAGGCTGAGAAGGTGATCAACGTGATCGGAATGGAACAAACTCTGCCCCAGCTGCAGTTGAAACTAGCCTTAAGCGCACTGGGACACGTAGATTACGCAAAAAACCTGATTCACTTCGCCTACAATCTGGTAAGCCTTCCGGGCTATCGAATGTCTGGCCGCAGGGGTCGCTACATCACCCTCGACGAAGTTATGGACGGAGCCGTCAAAAGGGCCTATGAAGAGGTTTCCAAGCGTTCTCCGCACTTATCTGACGAAGACAAGCAACAGATTTCAGAATTCGTGGGTATAGGAGCCGTGAAATACGCCCTCGTTGAAGTGGATCCAACTAAGCCTGTGGTCTTCACTTGGGATAGGGTGCTTGACTTCGAGAAGAACAGCGCCCCCTACATTCAATACTCCCATGCCAGAGCTCGCAGCATCATAAGAAAAGCGTCTAGAAAACCAGAAAATCCCGACTACTCCCTGCTGACAGACCCCATAGAACGCAACATAGTCTTGACGCTGGCCCGCTTTCCCGAAATTTTCGTGGATGCAGCAGAGAACCTTAGACCCAACGCCATAGCAGACTTCGCCAACGCCCTAGCCGACAAGTTCAACACGTTCTACACGAGACTTCCTGTCATAAAGGCTAAGCCACCTCAGTTGAGCGACGCCAGACTTGCACTCGTTGACGCCACGAGGATGGTTCTCAGAAACGCCCTAAACCTTCTTGGAATAGAAGCCCCCGAGAAAATGTAAATTCGCCTTCGCATGTCACATAATTTACTTGGGAAACTCCTCGATTATGGCAACTCCGCTGCTGGTTCCAATTCTATTCGCGCCAGCTTCGATCATAGCTAAGGCTTCTTTGAAGGTCCGTATGCCTCCAGCTGCCTTGACACCTATGTCTTTGCCTACGGTTTTGCGCATCAACTTGACATCTTCGACGGTGGCTCCTCCGACAAGTCCAGTGGAGGTTTTCACGAAATCTGCTCCGGCCTCCTTGGCGAGTCTGCAGGCCACGATCTTTTCCTGTGTGGTTAGGTATCCTGTTTCGATGATAACTTTGATCACCAAGTCTCTGTGTGAACGTTTGACATTTACTACGGTCTCGATGTCTTTTTTCACTGTTTCGTAATCGCCAGATTTTAACGCGCCTATGTTGATGACCATGTCTATTTCCTGAGCGCCCCTTTCCACAGCCTTCTCCGCCTCAAAAGCCTTCACTTCAGAAAGGGAAGCCCCAAAGGGGAAGCCAACAGTGGAACAAACCTTCACGCCCGTACCTCTCAACAGTTGTTTAGCCAAAGAAACATACACGGAATTGACGCAAACGCATCCAAAACCATATTTTTCTGCCTCTTTACACAGTTTTTCAATGCCATTTTTGGTTGCGGTGGGTTTTATCAGTGTGTGGTCGATCATTTTTGCCAATTGCTTCTTCGAAATTTCTATAGTCAACACCTCTGAGCTGTTAACTCAAGGCTTAAATGTCGATATGGAACATAATGTTTTTGTGTATAAGCTAAATGTTGGAGGTGAAGGTATGGCAAAGTTCCCGTCGGAAGAATGGATCAAACTGTTCAAAGAAGAGGTTAACAAGAACGAGGCTTACGCTGAAGCTGCGAAGGACTGGGAAGGCGACTTTCTATTCATAGCGAATCCCGACGACAAACTAGAAAAGGAAATGGTTTTCTACGTGGATCTCTGGCATGGAAAGTGCCGAGAAGTAGCCGTGATGCCGAGCAGAGACGCAAAGAAGACGGAATACATTTACGAAGGTAAATACGGAAACTGGGTGAAACTGATTAAGGGAGAGATAGGACCCATTCGAGGACTACTGACACGTAAGTTCAAGCTTACGGGAAGCATGGCAAAGATTATGAAGTACACCAGAGCCGCCTCAGAACTGGTGGGCACAGCGAGCAAGGTTCCCACAGAATTCCTCTAACCCCCTTTTTTTAGAAAAATTTTGGGGAAAATGTCATGTGGGAGCTTACAATTCCTAGGACTATAGTAGTAGGTGAAGGCGCCCTAGAGTACTTGAAAGAAGTCACGGGGAAGCGGGTGCTTATAGTCACGGACAAGGTGATACACAAACTGGATTTTGTGGAGAAAGTGGCAAATTACCTAAAAGAGGCTGGGCTGGAGGTGAAAGTCTTCGATGAAGTTGAGCCCGAACCATCCATCGAGACGATAATGAAGGGAGCTGAGATTGCTAGGAAATATGGTCCAGACTGGCTTATCGGACTGGGTGGCGGCAGCTGTATGGACGCGGCAAAAGCCATATGGCCTCTCTACGCGAACCCTGACATCGAAGTTGCGGAGATCAACCCATTTACCAAGTTCGAGCTAAGGAAAAAAGCGAAACTAATCTGCATCCCAACAACAAGCGGAACCGGAGCTGATGCGACGTGGGCATCCATAATCACCGATGCGAAGGAGGAGAGGAAGATGGAACTCCCCTCTAGAGAGATGGTAGCTGATATAATTATACTCGATCCTGAGCTCCCAAAATCCATGCCTCCAAGTCTGGTGGCAGACACGGGCTTAGACGCGCTCACCCACGCGATAGAGGCTTACGTCTCTCAATGGAGGAACGACTTCTCAGACGCCTTGGCAATCAAAGCGATACAGATCATTTTCAAATATCTTCCAAGGGCTTACAGAAATCCTGAAGATAAGGAAGCAAAAGAGAAGATGCATAACGCAGCCACCATGGCTGGCATAGCCTTCGGCAACTCGCAAGTAGGCATCGCTCACGCCATGGGCCACTCCCTTGGCGCCATCTTCAAAGTCCCGCACGGCAGAACTGTAGACCTTTTCCTCTCGTACTCAATTGAGTACAGCGCAAGAGAAGCCATGGAAAGATACGCTGATATCGCTAGAGCCATCGGCATTGAAGCCAAAACAGACGAAGAAGCAGTGGAAAAGCTGATCGAAGCCGTCAGGAGGCTTGATCGTGAGATGGGGGAACCCGCTTCCATCAAGGAATTGGGGATAAGTAGGGAGGATTTTGAGAAGAGACTAGATGATTTGGTGACGAGAGCGGCGAATTCATCCTGTACCTTTATGAACCCACGGGTTCCAGATGTGGAGGACATCAAGAAGCTCTTCATCTATGCATATGAAGGAAAGAAGGTGGACTTCTAGCCGTAGAAGTAAACCTTACCTTTAACCAGCTATTTCCCCTTTTTCTTTCATCTTAGCTATTTCTTCTTCCTTAAGTTTTCTCTTAAAAATTTTCATGGCAAGAGTTAATGGCAAATCCTTTCTAAACTCAACGAACTTCGGTACAGCGTATGGTGGAAGTTTTTCTCTACAATATTTGATTATGTCATCAGCAGTGACTTTGCCGTCGTACCCCTCCTTTAACGTTATAAAAGCCTTTACTCTTTCACTACCCGGGCGCTCTGGATCTGGAATTCCAATGGCTCCTGCCACACCGACTGCTGGGTGCTCATATAAAACATCGTCAACTACTCTGGAGTAGACTTTCATCCCTGATACGTTAATCATGTCCTTGACTCGGTCAACGATGTAGAAGTAGCCGTCTTCACCCATTTTTCCAATGTCGCCAGTGGCAAGCCAACCATCTTTCAAACCTTTGCCTGGAGTTGGCCAATAACCTTTCATAATTTGAGGACCGCGAATGTACAGTTCACCAGTTTCGCCGAATGGAACTTCCTCACCAGTCTCCGGATTAACGATTTTAACTTCGGTATCAGGAATCGGTACTCCAATAGATCTTTTTACATTTGCCATGAACCCAGTGACTTTTGAAAGTGCTGAAAGATTTATATGAACAGCGCAAGTTGCTTCTGTCATACCATATCCCTCACCCAGTGGGACACCAATTTTCTTCTCAAATTCTTTTGCAACGTCTGGAGGAAGAGCAGCTGCACCAGAATAACAGAAAATCGGCATCTTCGGAAGGTCCTTAGTAAGTAATAGCATATAGTGGGTGGGAACACCCAGAACCATAAAAGGACGATATTTTTTTATTATTCCTACGATTTTATCGATATCTCTTGGATCCGTCAAAAACATGCGGAGAGCCCAAGAAATGGACATGTGTACGGCCCAATGTCCATATTGATGGAAAACAGGAACACATATTACTGCAGAGGCTTTCCCTTTAACTGCCACTTCTAGAGGTTTCATCATCCAATGTGTTGACTGAATCATGTTAGTAGTTAGGTTGTAATGAGTTAACATAGTGCCTTTCGGGACTCCTGTTGTGCCTCCGGTAAAAGGCAGTAGTGCCAAGTCTTCCGTGGGGTTTATTTCAACTTTTGGAGGTTTAGGCTCGTATTTTTCTATCAAGTCTTCTAGTAGATGAGCACCAGACACTTCTTTTATTTCAGGCAAGGAATAATCAGGGAATATGGATACAGGTGTAAAAATTATGTTCTTAATTTTTGTTTTATCTTTTATTGAATTAACACGCTCAAGACGTCTATAAGAGCAAATTACTGTTTCAGCTCCAGATTCGCCTAATTCATATACCAGATCGGGAGCTTTGTGCAATATACTGATTGGAACATGTACTGCCCCTAGTCTCATTATTGCATAATCGCTTATGATGAACTGCGGACAATTTGGAAGAATTGTTGCAACTTTGTCGCCTTTCTTCACACCTAAATCCGCAAGTGCGGTTGCTAGCTTATCCACATGGAGCTTTAACTCCTTGTAAGTCATTTCCTTCTCTAAATAGACGCATGCAATTTGGTTGGGATGCCTAGCTGCAGAATCATATAGAAACTTGTAAACAGGTATTTTGGGGTATGGCTCCATGGTTTTTGGGAGTTTGAACGGACCCAAGAAATAGCTTTTCAGCCAAGGCTTATCAGCATAAGTCATTTTCTTAGCCAAGGCTCTCACCTACCCTATACTGAGGTAATCATAATCAGGTATCTGATGTTTAAGTTTTGTCGCTATTAGATCTCCTTAATCACCCAATCTAATCCGAGTTCTTTAAGCTTCTCAGGAGTTGGTTTGCCGTTCTTGTCCCATCCTCGAAACTCGTAATAAGCGTCTAAGAGCGGCTCTAGATTTACTACATGTCCTTTAGCCGGGCCTTCGGGCAACGGTTCCTCTAATAAACGCTTTGGAAGGGTGTCATCGGCTCTGGTTAATCCCTCTCTTACGTTAAAGGCTCTTTCAAGATTGTAGATTCTCTCACCGGTTCTTCTAAAATCACTTACATCAAATTTCCAACCTGTAAGATTCGATATCAAAGTTGCCCAATCCTCTGCAGTTAAAACCATTCCCATAAATTTACATCCCCCAACCGCATCAAAAACGGTAAGCGCATCTTCCATATCCTTGACAACCTTAGTAGTCTCCGGAATTTCTTGAAGTTGATCTCCAATATCGCTTTCTTCAACGATAAGGAAAGGCATTGCCATAAAAGTCGGACCTTCTATGTAACCTGTAATATGGCAACCTCCGCGATTTGCACTAACGTAGGCCAACCCGGTAATTTTTGCAGCTCTGGGATCATAAGCTGGAAGCTCTAGACCTTTAACATGCATAGCAAATTTTTCGGTTCCCTTATTCAGTTTTTCTGAAACGATCTTTGTTCCTTTGGCTAGTAGATTTCCAATACCTTCCCTTTTAGCTATTTTGTGCACAAGTTCTATCATGA
>JACUTO010000077.1 GCA_014859755.1 Candidatus Bathyarchaeota archaeon | reverse complement strand
GCCGACGTTTCCGAAGACATCGAACGCATGTATGAATCCTACTCCAAACTCTACTTAGAACTGAAAGAAAAAGCCCGCTTGGTAGCGGAAAACCGCGAAAAAGCCATGGAAGAGGTAAAAACAAGAATGGAAGCGTGGAGAACAGTCATTCAAAACCTTCTGAATCACGTTAACCTCAAATATCAAGGAATCCTTTCGGAAGCCCAAGCGATTGGAGACGTTCGATTAATAAATGAACACGACATCGAAGAAGCTGGCCTTGAAATATTTGTGGGTTTCAAAGGAGGGAAACCGGTTCCCCTCAACGCCTACACCCAGAGCGGAGGAGAAAGAAGCACCGCCACCATGACATTCCTCCTAGCCCTGCAACAACACGTCCAATCTCCCTTCAGAGCCATTGACGAATATGACATCCATATGGACCCCAAAAACAGGGAAATCATAGCAAACCTCCTCGTTTCTTCGGTTACGGGTTTGGACGCCCAATACCTAGCCATCACACCAAGTCAAGTAACTTACACTGGAAAGGACGTCCACATCATAACGGTCCAAAACGTAGAAGGAACATCGATAATTAAAGAAGTGAACGTTTCATGATTTCTAGAACTATGTTACATGAAATCATTTAAAGAAGCCTATGAATATACCAAAAGCAAATGATAACGATGCACGAGAGGTGGAAACTATGGTGAGGAAAATCAGAAAAACGCCTTTTGAAGAGCTGTCCTTCGTTAATAACTGTACCTTTGGACCGTTAAACAAGCCTGTGGCAACCGTTAAGCCGGGCGAAGTTGTCGAAGTCGAAACATGGGATTGCTTCGCAAACCTAGTGAAGCCCGATCAAACGTTGAAAGATGTGCTTGAAAGTGACACACCCCTTTACGACAATCCAGTTACAGGCCCCATATACATTGAAGGCGCAGAGCCCGGAGATACGCTAGCCATTGAAATAATCAGCATATCAATTCCAGACATGGGCGTGACCACGGTTGTACCAGGATTTGGAGGATTGGAAGGATGGTTGAAATCGTCCCCTCCCCTTACAAAGTTTTCCAAAATCATCGACGGCAAAGTTATCTATACGCTGAACGATGAAAGAGAGACAAATATCCCCGTCAAACCCTTTATAGGAACAATAGGCGTCTCACCAGCATCAGAGGCCATATCCACAGTTACACCTGGAAAGCATGGGGGTAACATGGACACACCGGAGGTCTGTCCGGGTAATAGGCTCTATCTTCCAGTGGCGGCGAAAGGAGCCTTACTTGGACTAGGCGACGTTCATGCAGTTCAAGGAGATGGAGAAATCTGCGGAACAGCCATTGAAATTCCATCCATAGTAACTATGAAGGTTGATCTGATAAAGAACAAAAGTATCGATTGGCCGCGTATCGAATCCTCAGATGAAATTATGACTGTTTGTAGTGCTAGGCCCTTAGAGGACGCAGTTAGACTCGCTTTCCTAGAACTAATCAAATGGTTGGAAGAAGACTATGAGCTTGAACGCTACGATGCTTATATGTTTCTTAGCGTAGCAGCCAAAGCCCGACTTGCCCAGATCGTTGACCCACTGTTCACAGTTGTTGCGAAGCTCCCAAAAACACATCTACAACGTATGTAAAAGAAGTTTGAGAGAAGTTGAATTTTAAAATGGAACATTCTGGACAGGCGACGGATGACGAAGTTTTCATTAAAGATGCCCTCAAGATAGTTGAAGAGGGCGAAAGGCACAAGGTAACCCTGAGATTACTAGGAGCCTTGGCAGTAAAAATCCATAGTCATGAATACGATGACCTGCACAGAAGACTCAAAAGATTGGGGAACGAAAAGCAAGCCTTCACCGATATTGACTTCATGGCTTACAGCAAAGAACGCGCCAAGGTCCGAAAGCTCATGGAAGACGTGCTTGGTTTTAAACATTCTGGACATTTCATGCTGATGCATGGAAAAGAAAGGCTCTTGTATCATCATCCAGAGGAACTGTACCACGTAGACATTTTCTTTGACAAGCTCCAGTTCAGCCATGACATTCATTTTGGTTCCAATGCTAAAAAAGGAAGATTAGGGTTAGATTTGCCCACTATTCCCCTCGCAGACCTCCTCCTAGAAAAACTTCAGATTCACGAAATCAACGAAAAAGACATTAAGGACATCATAGTCTTGCTTAGAGCCCATGAAATAGATCAACTGGACCAAAAAGAGACTATTAACATTAAATATGTTGCTAAAATCTTAGCCGATGACTGGGGATTTTGGTATGACGCGAAAATAAACCTCAACAAAGTGAAGGTTTTCGCGGATAATTACCGTTTAAAAGACCTTTTAACCCCGGAAGATTTGACAGACATCTACGACAAGGTAGATAGAATAATAATGTTTATTGACGCTGAACCTAAGACCCAAAAATGGAAGAAAAGGGGAAAGAAGGGGACAAGCAAAGAATGGTGGCGGCCGGTTGAGACTATTGTGCGCTAATGGTTGAATTTACCCAGATACGAACATGAAATCTTTAATCTTACCGTCAGATAGCTGTACCAGAACGCCTCTAAGTATTCCCTCTTGATATTCGCTGCCAGGGTTTAGGCATAGGGTCCGACCAAGTTTAATGAAACCTTTGGATTCGTGGATGTGACCATGCAAGCCCAAAAGAGGCTGATATTTTAATATTGTTTCGTGTACTGCTTTACTTCCAACCGATATCATTTTGAAACTGCCACCTGGCTCAAGCTTAGGTCTTAGTTCCTGGTCTAATTCTGGTGCAGAGTCAATTCCTGATCCATAGGGCGGGACGTGGATGTTAAATATGGATTTCTCAGTATTCTTGAGTTGTGATGCCAAATTGTCTATTTTCTGAAACAACTTCTCTTCAGGAATATCTCTGGGACAGTTCCACGGGGTTATGTTTGCATTCCCTAAACTAATCATTTCGATGTCGCCGTTGATAGTGACAATTTTTCCATCGGGGTTAATGACATACTCGGATTCGGTTAGTATTGGATCAATGGAGTAGCTGTCGTCGTTGCCCGGGGATACATAACATTTTATTCCCGTGTTTCTGAGCCGTTCCTCGGCTATTTCTACCCATCTTCTAACTGACTCTTTAGTTAACTCCAAGAAAACAGCCTCTAACTTTTCGTGGTTTTGAGACAACTCTTCTGTTTCTGATGGACTTGTGGGATAGGGATAGTAACCTATGGCCTTGATTCTTTGCATTAAATCGTCTAATTCCTTTCCCTTTTTTACTCTTAGAGATTCACCGAGAAACTTACAGTGGAAGGTGCCATCTGGCTTCTCCATTATTGGAATAATCGCCTTTCCTGTTATGTCGCCCCCGAGGATCGCTACGTTCGCTTTGTAGAACTTGCCTGCATTTACGAATTTTTTGAAACACACTTCAGAGCCATGAACATCCGTAGTGAAGTATACGCGCATCTTTGCCAAGATGGCCCCCGTCCGCCTTATCTTGCGCTACTCTGGTGGTATTTCCTTGAAAGTCAGATCTAAGGGGATTCCGATCTTCTTGTGGTATATAGCTGAAATGTAGTAGATCACTGCACCCACAGCAAATACGCCAAAGGTAAATACTAGGATGGATGGATCTATTGTTCCCACCATTGCTGGCAACATACTGGCATATCCTAAGTAGATTGAAATTAGTATTGTAAGAACAGCGAGGATCGACAACCATGGAACTGGACCTATCTTGGCTCGCACTATCGCTGGTGCTTTTTCGTATATGTCTTTTTTAACGCGGGGGAACACAAGCCCTGAGATTCCGCAGATGGCTTGTACTATCATCCAGCCCATGACAATATATGCGAAGTAGCTTAGCATTGGAGTCCAAATCCAAACTGCCTGAAGTATTATAGCCACGATTGTTACGAAAATCAAAGCCGTATAGGGCGATCCGTAGCGTTTATCCACCTTTGACAGACTTGTTGGCAAGACTCTATCAAAAGACCAAGCGAAGACCAAACGCACTCCTATCGCGACATACGTCAGTATTGCTCCCAAGATCATCGCCGACCAGCAGCACATTACAAGGGTGTAAACAGAGGAATTGACTGCATATTGGTATAAGAACGGAACGAAGAAAGGTTCGGCGAAGGGCAGAGTATATGAAGCGTGGCCTGTTGCTGCAAGGTAAGAGAGCGCTCCGACAAAATCGCCACCCATCCCCACATATGATGCTTGGTAGGCTATCCAATCTATCAACCCGAAGATTATGACAGCTCCGATAATAGCCGTGAATTGAGACTTGTGTACTTCCTTGATCTCACCAGAAGCGTATATTGAGCAATGAAAACCAAGGAAGTTTATCAGAGTGAAAGAGAACCCTACAAGGGTCGCTCCCATCAAGAATTTCCCTGGAAAACCCGTCTCTATAGCGTTTTGAATAGTGGCTTCATAGTTCATCGAGGACATGGCATTGAAGTTCGTTGCAAATTGGGCAGAACCTCCAGTTACCAAAGTCACAACGTAGACGATAAGACCCACAATAATCACGCCAAAGAATACCTCAAGTACTCTAGACGTTATCTTACCACCTCTGGATATGAGGAGGGCGCATATGAGATACCAGATAACGGCGAAGACGAAACTAAACCAATCGGTAGACACAACGGTAGCTGCCTCTGCGTATCCATTAGCTTCGAGTATCGGAGCAAGTGCCCACTGGGTAAACCAAGGAATATATGCCCCCGCGACGCTCAATATACATATGAATAGCCAAAAAGTAGACATAAATCCCAGCACTGGGTGGAGGGTCCTGCTGATCCATACGTAATCTCCACCTGAACGTGGCATTGCAGCCGAATATAGCGCGTAGAAAAGTCCAACGATTATACATAGAGGAATACATATGAGCGCTGTTGTAGGTAGGTGCACACCTGGCCAGATCTCTGAAGCCCAGATACCGTAGACTAAAACAGCGGTAGGAGCCATAACCATTAAGTTAAAAACCATCGCGTCTAACGCTGATATATTCCTGATGAGACCTGAAGCTTTTCGTACAAAGACTTCTTTCTCCAAACTTCTATCCTCCTCCATAGCGTATAAGGCACTAAGTTATAGCGTTTCTAATATAAGATTTACGAACAAGTTCCGCGATTATGATAACACATGAATGACAAAAAATAAAAGCGGGGCATCTTCATCCGTCTACTTAGAAAAATAAGTGATAAATCAATGCCAGTAAAAAATGCGATCTACTTAACTTTCCCTTGGAAGTGTTTAAGAGGATGGAAACGTTAGTGAGAACAGAGCCGACCAGATTACTTTCCTTGTTAAAGAGGTAGCTTAATTGTCTTCAAAGAGGCAGAGGAAAAAGCGGGGCAGTGAGCATCTTCAACGCGTCATCGACATGTGCAAATCTGTTGAAGAAAGGGGCATCGATCCGTTTAATGTAGATGTTGACGACATCATAGCAGTTATTCAAAAATATTTCCCAGAATGGGAATTGCCGGAAGAACTCTGCCTAGACGCAGAAGCCATCCACCAACTCGCATCCATAATCAAACTTCAAGGAGACTGGGTAAAACATCGATCAACTTCCCTCTACACAGATCCCTTCCTCCTCGAAGAAAAAATACGGACATTAAGCAAGGAAGAGCTTGCTACAGTTTTTCTAGAAGCTTGGTACCCCATCATCGAATTAGAACAGATTTCCCTTCACAGCCTAGCAGAAGCCACCAAATACTGGCAAAGTCTTCTTCCCCTAAGCGAGAGATGGCTAAAAACTGGTTCCTTAGAAATGGAAACCGGAGCTACCACGCGCGAAGAATTGGTTAAGCTAAGAATACTGGCTGAGAAATCCTTCGTGGAGGAGTTGGAAGTTTTCTGGGAAGAATTGAAGCACAGAGTTGACGGAGAAGAAAAAATTCTATACTGGAATTTCATCGGCGCCGACACCTATTATGAAACCATAAAGAGAGCTTACATGGCAAGTTTTCTCGTAACCTATGGATACGCAACCCTAGAACTGCATCCCTTAGAGGAAGAAATCTTCATCAAACCCTTCGAAAAACAAAGGTCCATGCTCGGAAAAAAGCAGATGGTTTCCATTCCGGTTTCCATAAGCTTTGAAGAATGGACGAAATGGAAAGGAGGCAAACAAAATTGAAGAGAAAAGCATACTACACAAGGAAAATCAAGAGGGCAACCCACCTTCTCTTTTATAGACGTCACAGAAAGCCTGGCGTGAAGGGGTGGGAACTAAGGAGGAAACTGGGGTCAGATTACCCTAAAGTACTCAAAATACTGGATGGCCATCTGGAAAAGCTGGATCTGCAGGTGAAAACCGTTTTTGAGGGGGAGAAGCCCGCTGGAGAACCAACCCTCGAACAGTTGGATAGGGCGCGATTCTACATAACTCTCAGGGGAGGGCTAACTCCGAAAGAAAATAAGATGATGGGCTGGCGCATAGACGACATAGCTGGTCTAGCCACAGCCATATTCTACATTATAGCCAAGAAGGGAAAGGCTCCTCGCGAAGAAGTAGAAGACCTTCTGCGAAACAAGCTTCCAGGCTGGAGGGTTGACATAAACATGAACCGTTACATTCGATACGGATACCTAGCTGAAGATGAAAACAAACAACTTTACCTGGACTGGAGAACCCGAGCTGAAATCGACCAAAAAGCACTTATTGACCTACTTTTGTCAAAAGAAAAAACTTTAAATGGTTATGCCTAGCGCGCGCATCTTTGACGATTAGTGTGTGCATATTATTTTTTGGATCTGGATAATCTGGAAAGGATTTGAACAACCAGCCTTTTTCGCTTAAGATCTATTTCGAGTGTTCCGTTATCCATGCAATCTGGACATATATTAAAATCGTGTATTAAACCATCATGAAAAACAAACTTGCATGGATATACAGCCTTAACGATATCTCCGCAACAATCGCAAAACAAATGGTTCATGTTCTCATCCTACACGCTCATGAATTGATGGATAGCAAATCTTAAAAAGAAAGTTTCGTGCGCAAAAATAGTGGCTAATCTGAAGTGTTTAAGAAGACAGATATATTGCGATTTGCGAAACAAGCAGGCATGCGCGC
>JACUTO010000076.1 GCA_014859755.1 Candidatus Bathyarchaeota archaeon | reverse complement strand
CTATTCAAATACCGCCCAAGACCCGAAGAGAAAGTTGCAGTAATTGTCAGCGGAGCAAACATATCAATCGACTACTTAGCCTCCTTGCTAAAACAGACATAAAGTTTCCACGGGTTTGGAAGCACCTTGTTTGAGTAGAAAAGGTTTCCCCAAAATTTTAAGCTGAAATGGAGTTTATTATAGCTTGGTGAAAAAATGACGAAAAAAGTTGCCATTGTAGCGGTGGCTCAGACTAAATATGAGGAAAACTATTACCGGCAAAGCGAACTGGTCTATCAGTGTGTGGAGAAAGTCTTAGATGAAACTGGACTGACTTTCCAAGAAGGCAAAGGAATAGATGCTGCCGTAACCGCATCTGACGATTTCTGGGATGCCCGAACCATTTCGGACACTCCCATCGGAGATGTTGTTGGCGCCCACTATAGGACAGAAGAAAAGGTAGCCCAGGATGGAGCTCAAGCCACCTTCTATGCCTATATGGAAATTCTTTCAGGCCACTCAGATATCGTTCTGGTGACGGCTCACTGTAAAGAGTCTCAGCCTGTTTCAAGAAACATTATAACCAACGCTGGGTTCGACCCCTACTTTCAACGTCCCCTTGGTCTGGATCACCTTGTTGCCGCTGCCTTACAAGCCAGACGATATATGCACACGTATGGGATTACTCGTGAACAGTGTGCTAAGGCGGTGGTGAAGAGTCACAAGAACGGAAAAAACAATCCTTACGTCACAAAGGCTAGGAACATAACCGTTGAAGATGTCCTGAACTCCAAAATGTTGGCATCTCCCATCAGCGAGCTAGATACTCATCCAGTTACGGACGGCGCCTGCGCCTTGATCCTAGCTGAAGAGGAGAAGGCTAAAAAAATCACAGATAACATGGTTTGGATAAAAGGCGCCAGCAACTGTTACGATGCATTTTATCTTGGAGACCGAGACTTAGCCAACTGCGATTCCTTGCTTTCAGCCGCGAAAAGAGCGTACAAGATGGCAGGAATAAAAAATCCATTAGAAGAAATCGATGTGGCTGAAATATCAACGCGGTGTTCGTATCAAGAGCCTCTATGGACCGAGGGCCTCGGTTTCTGCGACAGAGGTGAGGGAGGCAAACTCCTCGATGAAGGAATAACAGAGATGGGAGGCGAGATCCCAGTGAATCCTTCAGGCGGGGTATTAGTGGGCTGCCCCTACATCACAGCTGGCTTAGCAAGAGTTGCGGAAACATCTCTCCAGCTGCGTGGAGAGGCTGGTGCCAGACAAGTCTCTGGGGCAAAAGTGGGCTTAGCCCACGGGACGAGTGGTCCCTGTGGACAACTGCATTGCGTGTTGATTTTAGGAAAATGAGACAGGTGAACAAATATGGTTAAGAAGAATAGAAATGTGGCGATCGTTGGGGTTGGTCAAACATACCACAAGAGGCGAAGACCAGACGTAACCCAAGTTGAACTCGTAAATGAGGCTGTGAGAGCCGCCCTCAAGGATGCCCAACTAGACATTGCAGACATTGACGTCATAGTTCATGGAAACATGGAGCTCTTTGAAGGAAACTATCAGGGAGACATGTGGCATGTCGACGGTGACGGTGCCTACATGAAATCTGGCATACGGATCACTACGGGTGGAACAACTGGTGGAACACTTGTTTGCGCCACAGACAACATCGTGGCCTCTGGCTTATACGATGTAGCATTGTGTGTTGGTTTTGAGAAAATGGAGGAGGGGGAGGCTACTGGCGGAATAACCGGGATGGCTGATCCTCTATGGTTTAGATGGATGATGTCTGGGGCCCTCACCGGCGCTACATTTGCAGAGAGGTTGGAAGCCCTTACTATGGAACAACTGGAACGTTTGGAACTTGTTGCAGCGAAACTGCGAGTGCAGCTGGCAGATAACGCTGTGAGAAACCCCTACGCTCATCTGCGGATGAAACTAACGGTAGACGACGTAATGAACTCAAGATTGTTGGTTTATCCCCTCAGACTCCTTCACATGTGTCCAGAATCAAGCGGCGCTTGCGCCTTGATACTAGCGTCGGAGGAGAAGGCTGAAAGGATTACTGGCAAACCCGTTTGGATTAAGGACCACGTAACAACTCACTTGGAAGATTTCGTGGTGGGAGTGATAACCGAAGCAGAGTCAACCATGAGGCGTTGCGCAAGGAAACTATATGAAAGAAACAAAATAACGAACCCCCTCAAGCAAATCGACACCTTTGAATTGTATGACCCAAACGTCTGGTGGCACATGGACTGGATGACAGAATTTCTCTTCCTCAAACCCGGCGAAAACATTGAAATGGTTGAGAAAGGTGTAACCGCGCTAGAAGGCGACTTCCCGATCAACGCTTCCGGCGGAGTTGTATCAACCAATCCTATCGGAGCAACGGCCATGCTTAGGGTTGCTGAGGCTGCTTTACAGATTCGTGGGGACGCTGGAGAACACCAGATTCCGAAGGAGGTGAACACGGCTATGTCTTCTTCTTTCGGCGGCTCTACTTGGAGCATATTGCACTTACTTGCGAAGGAAAAGCCCAAGTGAGGTGGAAAAATTGGTTGAAAGAGAAGAGAGATTCATCCAAAAACGTGCGCCTGGAACCCTTGCGGTAAAGTTTCCGTTAAGGTTGCCTGTTAATTGGCCTACAGGTCCCTACATGGGTAGGTTCCTTAAAGAGATCAAGGAGAATGCAAAGATTTGGGGAGTCAAATGTCCAAAGTGCGGGCGCATAGTGGCGCCCCCGAGAACGGTTTGTGGAAGCTGTCATGTATTTCAAAAGGAATGGATTCCGCTGGGAAACGAAGGCACCTTGCTATATTTCAGCGTGGTGTTCCAAAAATTTACAGACCCACAAACCGGAGAGGAAAGAAAGGTTCCCTACACTTGGGGAGTCATCGAGCTTGATGGCGGCGGAGTCATCAACCATTACTTGTCGGAAACGGAAATCACGAAGCTACTTCAATGGAGGGGCAAGCGAGTTCGAGCGGTGTTCAAAGACAAAAAGGACCGCAAGGGAGACTTCTGGGACATCAAATACTTCACTTTAGTCGAGGAATAGGAGGGATTATTGTTGAGTAGGGAAGAACACGACAAATGGGCTTACTCGATTCCGGGGAAACTGGCTCTGAACTACATATACTACCTCGGCGACTTCAACACCAAGTTCTTCACAGAATTGAGGGACAACAAAAAGATACTTGGCGTAAAGTGTCCGAAATGCAACCGCGTTTACATGCCACCGAGACCCGTATGCGGAAGGTGTCTCAGTAGGCTAGATGAGTGGGTGGAACTAAGCGACAAGGGCACACTCTTATCCTACACAGTTGTGAACTACTCAGAACCATACCAACCCACAGCCCCACCAATCATATACGGAATCATAAAGCTTGACGGAGCTGACACAGGATTTTCCCATCTCCTGGGCGAAGTTGATGCGGAAAAATTAAGGATCGGTATGCGAGTTCAAGCTGTGTTCAAAGACAAACGCGAAGCCAACATTCAAGACATAAGATACTTCAAACCCATCTAGCCCCTGAACCCCCCTCTCCCATCCTTTATTTTCTAATTCATAACGACTATTACGGGATAAGAGAGAAAAAGGGGAAAGATTTAGTTTTCATATGCTTTAATCCTAGGAGGTGCGGTGATGGTCAAGAGGATACTATTTGTCTGCTCCGGTAACATCCACAGAAGCCCCACAGCGGCGAAGATGTTCAAAGACCGCAAAGGTTTTGAGGTTAGATCAGCGGGGACCTCGTTTGGTGTGCTGAATCCCGTAGGTGCGGAACTGATCCGGTGGGCTGACAAAATATTCGTTATGGAAGAGGAACATAGGGAAATTATTGTTCGGCGATATCCAGAAGCCGCGCTTAAGATAACCGTCTTAGGCATCGAAGACAATTACTACCGGGATGACCCCCAGCTTAAGGCAATTCTGAAGGAGAAGCTAGAGTCCTATTTCAACTCCCAGTAGCGATACAGCCACTCCTTCGAGAACGATCGCTCTATTTTGTTTCAAACATCGGCTTCATTTGAGGCGCTGGAAACAGTTTTTCCTTAACCCACGGAGGATACCAACTGTAGAATTTCTGCGGTTTCACCTTCTTTAAACCCGTGTACAAGGCTTTCGCAAGTCTGATAACTCCATGCAGCCTGAAAAGCTTGACGAGTCTCTTCTCTTCAAGCGACATCAGCACCTTGTCTAGTTCTTCTCCCTTAAGGTCTGTGTCCTCCTCTAAATCTTCGCGAGTCATATAGAGCCCCGGATTAACCTTATAATCCAAAGCAAGGGCTTCAAGCACCCTTCCTTCCGGATCCTTTGCTGTCAACTTTGGTTTCAATTCGCCCCTCCAGTCTGACACGGGTACACCTAGTTCTGGATGCAAGCGGCGGCGCGGCAACTCCAGGTCCTCCAACATTAGGCCCACCTGATATCTCGTCGCTTGCCTCACTAGAAGTCGTTTCATGATGTCGCTGGATCCGGCGCCTATTACATTCATGAGCATGTTTCTCATGATTGATTCAACCGGGTACATTTTTGTCAGTCCGTCTCCTCCCATGCATTGCATGGCGTCAAGGGCAGCTTTGCTGTTTGCCTCTGCTGCAAAAATCTTGATCAAGGTTGCCTCAATTATCGGTTCTTGTCCTAAGTCAGCAAGGTATGCTGAGTAGTAGGTCATGAGTCGAGCCAACTTTAGGTTGGTTATCATGTCAGCGATTCTATACTGGTTGCTTTCAAAGTCGATGGTGCGTTTACCGAATTGTATGCGCCTCTCCGTGGCGTAGACAGCGTACTTTAGCGATATACGCATGAAGCCGAGCGTGAGGGCACATATCATGAGCCTCTCAAAGTTAAGCCCGTCTACCATAACTCCAAGGAAGGCATCGTTCTCTTCCCCAATTCTGTTGGCTACAGGAACTCGCACGTCGTCGAAATTCAGATATCCGTTGAGCTGAGGCGGATCTAACGTGCATAACATGTTAACCTTTTCTACTGTGAAACCCGGTGTGCCCTTTTCGACGATGAGGGCTGTCATATGCCTATACGCTGCTTTGTCTTCAGGCTTTTCGCTGGTCTTTATGTATACTATATAAAGGTCGGCGTAGCCAAGATTGGTTACGAACCTTTTCTTGCCGTTAATGACGTATTCGTCTCCCTCCCGCACCGCAAAGGTTTCTACTCCTGCGGCGTCAGAACCGACGAAGGGTTCGGTTAGGCCTATGGCCCCACTGATTTCTCCGCTTGCTATTTTGGGTAGCCACCTTTCTTTCTGTTCCTTTGTGCCGTGGCGGATGATTTGGTGGGTTCCTCCGATGGCTGTTGAGACGAAGCTTCCGTAAGCTGGGCCTAGTCCTTCTGCAATTATACAGCTGCCTGTGGCGCCTAGGCCCATTCCTCCGTACTCCTTCGGTATCATGGCGCCGAAATATCCCTTTTCAACCATCCTTTTCTTGAGTTCTTGGGGTATGGAGTCCCAAGGCAACGAGCCGTCGAGCATGCCTAGTTTAGCCCTCCAGTCTGCCTCTTCAACCAAAGGTGCAACTTCTCGACTGAACTCTTCAACTTCCCTTGCGAGCTGCCTTTGTTCTTTCGTCCACCATGGAAACTCTTCCACGTTCATCACCTACCTTTATGTTCATTAAGTCTAGTTTAGTTTAAACTGGTCAAAAGACTATCTGTTCAAACAAAACTAAGAATTTGTTTTCATCAACTCAAATCCATTGAACGTTCTTCAGAGTCTGGCGAGGATTCAAAATTTATATGAGAGTGAGGTCAACTACGTGAGAACAACTTCACAAGAAGTTAATAGGTGTGTTTCCTTGCCTAAACATGTAAACGAAGGCTCTAACCTTAAATTCCTTTTTGAACCCAGAAGCGTTGCAATAATCGGCGCCTCCAGAACTCCGGGTAAACTTGGATATAACATTCTAAGGAACCTAATTGACCTCGGGTTTAAAGGCAAACTCTACCCCGTGAACCCTAAAGCAACTGAAATTCTGGGACTGAAAGCCTACTCTAGAGTTGATTCAATTCTAGGACCTTTGGACATCGCCGTTATAGCTACTCCCGCTTCAACTGTGCCTGAAATTATGGAAAGTTGCGCCAGAAAACGTGTGAAAGGAGTTGTGATCATATCTTCGGGTTTCTCTGAGGAGGGGAATACGGCGCTGGAGGAGGAAATGGTTAAGATAGCAAAGGAGGCTGGGATACGGATAATTGGACCAAACACGACTGGTGTCTTGAACACTGCGAACGGCTTCACTTCTTCCTTCGTTCCCGGAATCGGTCGAGCTAAGAGGGGTCATGTTGCTATCGTCGCCCAAACAGGAGTGTTTCTTGGCTATCTACTGGCCTACATCATAAGTTCTCAGCAATTCGGTCTAAGCAAAGTTGTGGGCCTCGGCAACAAATGTGACGTAGACGACGTGGAGGTTCTGAACTATTTGGGGCAGGACCCGGAGACTAAGGTAATATGCATGTATATTGAAGGAGTTAAGGACGGTAGAAGCTTCTTAACAGCTGCTCGAAAGGTTTCAAAGAAAAAACCAATTTTAGTTTTGAAATCAGGGGTCACCGAGAAGGGAGCAAAAGTCGCCAGTTCTCACACCGGGTCCTTAGCTGGAAGAAGCGAAATATTCGGTGCGGCGTGTAGACAAGCAGGAATAATTCAGGTAGAAAGCTTTGAAGAACTCATAGATTTTGCCAAGGCCTTTGCGTTGCAACCTCTGCCTAAAAGTAGAAAAATTGGGGTGATGAGCGTTACCGGCGCTGGCTGTGTCATCGCAGCGGATTCAGCCATAAAAAATGGGTTTCAGATCCCTGGCTTGTCTAGTGAGACTGTTGAAGCCATTCGGAAGATTTCGCCTCCATGGCATAAAAATGTAGGGAACCCTGTAGATATGGGGCCAGCCATAGAGGTAGGAATGTATTCGCCGTCTGAGGCGCAAAATGTTTTTAATACAGCTTTCAATGCGCTGTTGGAAGACAAAAACTTGGACAGTCTCATAGTGGTCTTCTTTGGCCTTCATCGAAGCTTCCCAATGTTCGAAGATGCTCTCTCCGATATAACTTCTGTCAAAGAAAGAACGCTGAAACCCCTTCTTTTCTCAATAAGTGGAGACAAAGAAGC
>JACUTO010000075.1 GCA_014859755.1 Candidatus Bathyarchaeota archaeon | reverse complement strand
AAACGGGCGGCTATTCCCGCTTTCGCCTGGTTCTCGCCATTACGGCACTCCCCAGACTTATACGGTTAAACAAGGCGACAGCCTTGCTCAGCCTATCCAGAAGCGTCAGATGTTGGGCTTGCGTCGCCGCGTGTACCTCCGTGGTGCCGGAATCTTAACCGGCTTCCCTTTCGGCCTCCTCAGTTAAGATCGGCCTTAGGACCGACTTACCCCCAGCTGACGACGCGTTGCTGGGGAACCCTTGCCCTTTCGGCGGAGAAGATTCTCACTTCTCTTTGCTGTTACTACCACCGGGATATGCAATCCCGAACCGGTCCACCGGACCTCACGGCCCGGCTTCCGCCCAGTCGGGACGCCCTCCTACCGGATTGCAGCGCTAGGCTGCACCCTGGGGTATCGGCGGCTGGCTTAGCCCCGTCCATTTTCAGGGCCATCAGCCTCGGCGGGTGAGCTGTTACGCTTTCTTTAAAGGATAGCTGCTTCTAAGCCTACCTCCCCGCTGTCTGGGGCTGATGACGCCTTTCAGTTTGACACTTAGCCAGCACTTTGGGGCCTTAACCTCAGTCTGGGTTGTCCCCCTCTCGGACTAGGGGCTTACCCCCCAGAACCCGTCTCCCAAGGTCTACGGCGCCGATGAATTCGGAGTTTGAAAGAAAAGCGAGGTCTTTCGACCCCTTACTTCCCAATCAGTGCTCTACCCCATCGGCTACCTCGCTTGGGGCTGGGCTGCGACCCACTTCGGAGGGAACTAGCTATCACCGGACTAGATTGGTCTTTCGCCCCTAGCCTCAGGTCTGAGGAACGAATTGCACGTCAGTACCCCTTCGGGCCTCCACCAGGCTTTCGCCTGACTTCGCCCTGCCCAAGGCTAGATCGTCCGGTTTCTAGTGTCAAAGCCGTGACTCCGGGCCCTTTCAGACCCCGCGCCTCACCAGCGCTTGGCTGGTTGCGCGCATGTTGGTTTCCCTATGCTTACAGGCTTGTCAGCCTTTAAGCTTGCCACGACCATGAACTCCCCGGCCCGTGTTTCTAGACGGAACTTGCAACCCTGGTCCCCCTCCTTCGTACTGCTGTGTCGCCACAGGTTCCTTTGGGAGGGATCTATCCTTCCGGGCTGCAAACGTCTATAACCGTCTGGTTTCAGGCTCTTTTCACCCCCCTTCCGGGGTACTTTTCAGCTTTCTGTCACCGTACTAGTGCGCTATCGGTCTTGAGACGTATTTAGTCTTGGAGGTTGGTGGCCCCCAGTTTCCCAAACCGAATCCAGGGTATGGTACTCAGGGACTCCAGCCCATCTCCTTCCGGTTTACGCCTAGTGGGCTTTCACCATCTTTGGCAGGCCTTTTCAGGCCACTTCGGCTTCGCCGGTGAGAAGGCGGCTGGGCCCGCAACACTACATCCCTCTCAGGTTTCCCTGTGAGGTTTGGTTTGGACTTTTCCCCTTTCGCTCACGTTACTTAGGGAATCCCGGTTGGTTTCTTTTCCTTCCCTTACTAAGATATTTCCGTTCAGGGAGTTCCCGTTCCTTACGGAACGCAACGGAGTCCCGTGGGAGTCCGTCGCAAGAAGTCTCATTCAGGCATCCCCGGATCTAAGCTTGCATGCAGCTACCCGGGGCATTTCGCTGCTTGCCGCGCCCTTCTTCAGCGCTCAAGCCTGGTCATCCACCAGACGGCGTAGCATGTCGGGCTTACTTGGTTTGCTCCGGTGTCTGTTTAGCGTTGGAACGCGTATTTGGCCTGTGTTTGGTTTTCATTGCGAGCAGATAAAAGCTCACTCCACCCTTTGCCCCTAACATTACTTAGGGGGTGCATCTTTATGTGGAGTCTAGTTCGGCAATTTGATCGCCAATCTTATTTAGAAGTTGAGTTGGGGCATATAAGCGTTGCTGTGTGATGTTTATGTCTTTCTTTGGCGAGGTGCTGCAGCGATTTAACACCTGAAAGCTGGGCTAAAAGTGCTCAGCTAGCTTTCCTCTTTTTGTTTTTGTTCGTGGGGCATGGGTCTCGTAGCCCTCACAATGCGCCATCTACCAAGAATGTCTTTTTTGTAGATGTGAAGCAAACCGCACTGTTCGCATCTCATGACCTTTCGACCGGTTTGGAAGTTAATATCGTATACTTTGAGGAAAGAGCCGCATTCTACACACTTCTCGCTCGTCATTTCCAGCACACCTCTTCATTTAATCAACTATAGAAAGATTAGCATTCCAGGGATATATGACGTTTTTTAAGTCGAATTGGCCTTTTGGAAAATCGTTTCATTTCTAAAAAAGAAAGTAAATGATGACAGGGATCCCTAAAATCTGAGAAAAGCCTCTGAAGCCTCTCAATAATGTATGCATACGATTTTGAAAAAGTAAGGGCATTGATAGGATAAAAGACAAGCGTCTTCTCCCGATTTCTTATTGTACGGATTCTATTCATAAGCCTAGGTGATTTCCGGCTACGGTAAATTTTAAGGGAGAAGAGCAAGTCAATAGGAGACGACTGAAAAGGCGTGAAAAGAGAGTTAAGGCGGAACAATCACTTTGGCTGGCTCCAATATCATAAAGTTTCTTGATTCCTTGTCTTCTAGGTCCAGTGTTCGCTATCTAGTCTATTCATGTTCCCTCGCCTTCTTCTTCGCCTTAATTTTGATTCCCCCAATTCTCGGGATAGTTCTCAAATGGAACACCATGGCAGATATTTTTGGGAATTCCAGCCTCATGTCTAGGGCAACATCGGCAATCTACGCGTCTTTTGTCATCGCCCTCTTCGTTTCATTTATCGACGTGGTTGCCGGGGTGCCAATGGCTTGGTTCATCACAAGAGGTAGATTCAAATGGCTAAGGACTCTAGACACGATGGCTGACATACCCTTCGTCATACCCACCGTCGCCCTTGGTTATTCTCTACTGCTATTCTGGAGCGACCCAAATCAAGGCATTTCTTCCCTCTTCGGAAGTAGCCTAGTTTCACCAGGCTGGCTTCTCATTATCTTGCTCCATTTCGCCTTCTCCTATCCCGTCGTAGTTAGGGTAATGGTTGGAGCGCTACTGGACTACAAACGAGAATACGAGGAAGCTGCAAGAACATTAGGCGCTGCGCCGCTAACCGCAGACAGAACCGTCACGCTTCCCATACTGAAAACAGCCTTAATAGCCTCCTTCATACTGGCCTTTGCACGATCAGTTTCTGAAACTGGAGCAACCATGATGGTTGCTGGCGCTTTCGAAAACGGACCGATCTTCATCAATAACCTTAAGACTGCCCAAGAACCTGGCTACGAAGGCGCCCTGGTCTTTGTTAGCTTCATTTTGATAGCCATCTCTTGCATAATCTTTGTAACAATCAGGCTGCTGGGTCCGAGACTGAAGATGCCTATCAAGAAAGTTTGGCCAGTGGCTGAGAGAAAACTAAGCAGTTCGGGGGTAACAAACTCTAGGAACGTCGTATCACTTCTAGTGTTCTTCCTTCTGGTTCTCATTCCCTCGCTTTTCGTTGCCCTCCCAGCATTCTACGCCGTAACAAACGGGACACTTAACGAGGCGGTGACGGGTGTAGGCATCTGGCAAGAATACTGGCAAAGCCTTGTTTTATCCTATTTCGTTGGGGCGATCGCCACTTTATTGAACGTAATAGCTGGTTTGCCAATGGCGGTTCTCATCGCAAGAAGGAGACTGGGAACAGCGCTTTCATCAATTTTAGACGTGTTAGTCAACATTCCTTTGATAGTTCCATCAATCGCCCTTGGAATTTCATTTAGCATTTTCTGGAAAAACTTCGTGTTCATGCCTGAAATTGGATTACTAATCTTTGTCCATCTTTCAATTACCTATCCCTACTTAGTTAGGTCGATGGCAGCAGCCATAGAAAGAGTGAACATAGATTATGAAGAAGCAGCGAGAACGTTAGGAGGAAGACCCTTCACCGTATTCAGAACCATCATTCTACCCTTAACCAAATATTCATTGATCGCTGGCGCAGTCATGGTTTTCACAAGAAGCGTCAGTGAAACCGGCGCCACCTTAGCAGTAACCGAATTAAAAACTGCTCCTGTTTTGTTGGTCGAGTGGGTTAAGGATACGGTTCATTTCACTTCGCTGGAAATTGGTCTCGGTTGCGGCATTCTAGTGCTGTTTTCTTTCATAATCTTGCTGGTTTTAAGGCTCTTCGCCAGAGAAAAGGCAAGGTATTAGTATGTCTAACATATTTATCATGTTTCCATACCTATAGAAGACTGATGGAGGCTTTAGATGCCAGAAGTCCGACTGGTGAACGTCACAAAGAAATATGGCAAGATCGTTGCCGTCGACAACGTTAGCCTCCAAATCCATGACAGAGAATATTTTTCTTTAATTGGTCCAAGTGGATGCGGCAAAACCACCCTACTTAGAATGGTTTCGGGTTTGGTTCAGCCGGACGAAGGCGAAATCTACATCGACGATCGTCTTGTTACGTCCGTTCCACCTGAAGATCGTGGCATCGGATTCGTTTTTCAAACCTACGCACTCTTTCCCCACATGAATGTTTGGGACAACGTGACATATGGTCCACGAGTGAAAGCTTTGGAAAGCAAGGAAAGCGAAAAAATTGGACGTGAAATGTTAGAAATGGTCAGACTTTTTGAACGTTTAGACGCTTTTCCATCAGAGTTAAGCGGCGGAATGATGCAAAGGGTTGCCTTAGCCAGAGCATTATCCGCTGGCGCCAAACTGTTGCTATTAGACGAACCCTTAGGCGCCTTAGACGCCAAAATCAGGTTTGAATTGAGATACGAATTGAGAAAGTTTGTGAAAGACCTAGAATTAACCGGCATACACGTAACTCACGACCAAGCAGAAGCCATGGCGATTTCTGACAGAATAGCGGTGATGAGGAAAGGAAAGATTTTGCAGGTTGGAACCCCCCAAGAATTGTACCTGCAGCCACAGCACATATTCGTAGCCAATTTCATCGGGGAGGCAAACTTCTTAGAAGGCTACGTAACAAAATTGGACACAAACGAAATCACTGTCGAACTTCGCGGAGGACTTTACGTTCAATCGGTGGACAAAGGGCACAAGAAAGGTGAAAAGGTAGTCGTAGCCGTGAGACCAGAAGTTCTTGCGGTTGAGAAGGGAGAAAAGAGAGGAAAAAATTCAATTTTCGGTCATATTGAAGGATTCCGATTTGAAGGAACCAATATACGATACGAAATTCGACTTGAAAATGGAGATGTAGTGGTGGTTGTTCGCCCAGCGTTGACGGTAGAATGGCTTGACGTTGGGGAAAGGGTCACGGTCAGCTTTCCTGTTGAAAAAAGCTTCGTTTTCACATATCCGGAAAGAGGTTTGAAAATGGAGTTGGCTCTCGAATGAGAAGATGGGAAAGATTCTTAAATATACATTATTGCGGTATAGATATAGAATGTAGTGTGGCTTCTGATTAAAGGGTGAACAATAATGGAAGAATGGTTTGCTAAACGAAGAAAGTCTAAGGTCTTAGAGATTGCAGACAGGCAAATGACGTTAGCCATAGACACCGTAATTGAACTAGAAAAATCGATCGACGCAGCTTCAAAAGGTGATAAAGAAAAAGCAAAAGCATCCTTCGAAAAACTGTCTCTAGTGGAACATGAAATCGACGAGCTTAGGAGAATAGTTTTCGAGGAGCTTACTAGAGGAAGCCTGCATTCAAAGGATCGAGAAGACATCATGCACCTAGTGAAGAGGCTAGACGAAATGGCGGACCACGTTAAGGATGCGTCAAGAGCCGTCGTTCTTCTGTTAGATGCAAAGGTTGTGAAAGAAATGTGGAAACAATTTGCCAAAACCGCTAAAGATTTGGTCGCCGGTGCAACCACTCTACGTAACGCCATCGAGAAGTTAGGAACAGATCCTCTTGGGGCTATGAAGCTTGCAAAACAAATTGACGAGATAGAGGGCAGAGTGGATGAAAAATATTTGAAATCAAAAGCGTTGCTCCTCAAACATTCGAACAAAATGGATGCTGCCACAATCGTGATACTCAAAGATCTCATAGAGGAAATGGAACACGTAGCTGACGCCTGTGACGACACTGCTGACTACGTAAGGATCCTCACGGTTGCCAGAGAAGCCGTATGACGCCCTTCAGCTCCTCCATGTTTATGGTTGGAATATGAAAAATGCGGTACGAGGCCATAATTCTATGCGGAGGAAAAGGATGGAGACTCAAACCAGACACATGGACTCCAAAACCTTTGTTAAAGATATCTGCTGACGAGACGCTGTTAGACAGACAGATCCGCTGGTTGCTAGAACACGACTTCAGCAATATAATTCTCGCTTCGAACAGATCGTTCCCAGAATCAGTCTACTTCACCAACCCAGCCGTTCAGCCTTGCCTAGAAAAAAAGAAATTGGGCACCGGAGGCGCCCTCAAGAGAGCGGCGGCACTAGTCAACGCAGATCAATTCTATGCCATGAACGTAGACGACATAGTTTTCTACGATCCCAGAAAGCTTTACGAGTATGCCGGTAGGGGAGCCGCTATTCTGTTGGCCCAACCACGTTTGCTCTTCGGAAAAATAACCACGCGAAGAAACATGGTCACGAAATTTGAAGATCGGCCACTTTTGGACATTTGGGTCAGTGCGGGGCATTACGTCTTCTCCAACAAATTGGTTGAGGAATATTTTCCAGACGAAGGAGATTTCGAACGCAAAGCCATGCAGAAGATAGTCAGCGACAAGTTTCTGAATGGACTGAAATACAGGGGCGATTGGCTGACGGTGAACACCATAAAAGATCTGGTAAAGATCAGGGAATATTTCGAAACCAGACAAACCAAACGCACATAAATTCCTGAAAGTCTGTTCCAAAATTCTTATTCCCCACGACTTCCACTAATATATTGGGCTGGTGAGCTGGCGGACGGCTTCGGGTGCCTAGCACCTGAGGAAACTCCGCCCACCACGCTGAACTGTAGCGCTCGTAAAGGGCGTGAGGCGAGAGCCTTGGCTCCGGAACAGAAACGAAACGTCCATCCGTAAGATGGCGATGAGACGTGTTAAGTCGTCGAGGATGCGGTTGGGAGCGGTGAAACGGCCGACCTGCAGGGTGAAAGGGCAAATAGGCGTCTGTGAATTCTGCGGGAGACGCGGGTAGCCCGTTTAGCTGAATGCCGTCTCTGAACAGAAGGCGGGTTACG
>JACUTO010000074.1 GCA_014859755.1 Candidatus Bathyarchaeota archaeon | reverse complement strand
TTCCATTCTCGAATAAGTTTTTAAATATTCAGGCTTTTCTACATATGCAAAAGGAGTTGAGATGTTGAGTAGTGCCAAAGAGTATTATGAAGGGGTTTTTCAACTACTGAAAAAGCATCACGCTTGGTTTAGATGTGTTATTCCTTTGATAGCAAGTGAAAACGTTCCAAGTCCAGCCGTTCGTGAAGCAATAATAACAGATTTTGGGAATAGATACGCCGAAGGATGGCCTGGAAGAAGAGTTTATGCAGGGTGCACGTACATCGATCAAGTTGAGTTGCTTTGCATAGAGCTAGCTAAAAAACTTTTTAATGCGGAGTTTGTTGACGTTAGGCCAATCTCAGGCGTCGTGGCAAACCTTGCTGTTTATACAGCTTTCGCTGAACCAGGGGATTATATGCTTGCCCTATCGATTCCATCTGGCGGCCACATTTCTATGGGCAAAAAGAAGCTGGGAGGAACCGCGGGGGCTGTACATGGATTGAACGTTGAATATCTTGCATTAAATCATCAAGAGCTAAATGTTGACGTTGATGAAACTATTAGAATAGTTGAAGAACTGGTGAAGACAGGGAAAACTCCGAAACTTGTCATGTTTGGCGGCAGCGTTCTTCCCTTTCCACATCCGGTTAAGGAAATGGAAGGATATTTCCATAACCTCGGTGCCACTGTTGTTTACGACGCGGCGCACGTGGCAGGATTAATCGCTGGAGGGACTTTTCAGGATCCGTTGAGGGAGGGAGCAGATGTCGTAACATTAAGTACACATAAGACATTACCAGGCCCACAGCACGGAATGATCTTATCCTTGGAGAAACATGCGGAGAGAATAAAGAGGGCGACGTTTCCAGGCGTTGTGAGTAATCATCATCTACAGAACGTTGCGGGAGTGGCCGTTGCATTGGCGGAGATGCTTGAATTCGGAAGAAAATATGCAAAACAGGTGATAAGGAACGCGAAGGCGCTGGGACAGGCGCTCTATGAGAGAGGATTCAAGGTTTTAGCTGAACATAAAGGTTTCACAGAGTCTCACGTTTTACTTATCGACATAACAGAATATGGAGATGGAGGTAAAATTGAAAAGGAGCTTGAAAAAGCAAACATCATAATTAACCGGAACCTTTTGCCTTGGGACATTCGGGAAGGAAGACATTACATGAACCCTGGGGGAATTCGACTGGGGACCTCTGAAACAACAAGGTTAGGTATGAAAGAGAAACAGATGGAGGAAATAGCGGAGTTTATCAAGCGGGTAATCGTAGACAAAGAATCTACGGAGAAAGTAAAAGAAGACGTTGTCGAATTTAGAAAGAACTTTCAGAAAGTACATTTTTGTTTCGAGAAACTAAGGGATGCCTATGAATATATAGAGATCAAGTAGTCAATCGAGCATAGCGTCACAACACTCTACTCAACGAGGTTTAAGGTTTGGGCTCATCTGAGGAACTTTTGGATGCATTACGTAAAGTCGTTGTTCTTGGTGATGTGTGGAAGGCTCGCAAAATGGCAGAACAAGCAGTTAATCAAGGTTTACCCGCAAATGACGCTTTGGAAGAATTAATCGGGGCAATGAGGGAAGTTGATGAAAAATATGAAAGAAAAGAATTTTTTGTTATAGATGTGGCTGCTGCTGCCTCGGCTATGCGAGAAGCTTTCAAAGTTTTTGAGCCTCACCTGCAAGTCGAGGCTACAAAAGTGAAGGGAAAGATCGTTATTGGAGCACTAAAGGGAAATGTTCAAGGTTTGGGAAAAGACATTGTGACAGCTATGCTCAGAGCAGCAGGATTTCAAGTGGTGGATATAGGCGTGAACATCCCGCCTAACGTTTTCGTGGGAACCGCCGTCCACGAAGACGCGCAGATAATTGCCATTTCTGTCTCTATGAAGGAAACGGTTCCCTTCTTGAAGGATGTGGTTGATCAATTGCAACAAAAGAGATTACGCAGTAAAGTGAAAATTTTGATTGGAGGTCCAGCGGTTTCCGAACAAACCTGTGAAGAATATGGTGTTGACGCCTACGGGAAGGATGCAAGAGACGGCGTCAACAAGGCTGAGAATCTACTAAGGAATGAGGCTTAGATACCTGGCGCGTTTGCTATTAACGATATTTTTATGTCTTCATGAGAACAGGTAAGATTTCAAAAACCTTACTTTCTATTAATATAGATTAAAAGATCTTGTAAAGTGGATGATTAGAAACACGAGGTTTGATCTCTGATCGTCTTATAGCATAATACGCAATAATCGCATCGTTCATGGCGCATGCGGGTATCAAATTTTTCGCTTGTTTTATGGGTCCATAGATGAGGAAATCCGCTCCGTTAAATTGGGTGATGGCGTGTGCGGATGCATTGTAAGCCGCAAATCCCCTTTTCAGAAGTTTATCTTGCGATCTTTTCCAGTCATAAGTGGCGTTTGCAGGAGAACATCCCGCAGGATATCCCAATTCGTTTTTTACAATCCTGATTGCCTTTGCGGCATACGCAATGCTTGGTACATCAAAGACTACGGTGTCTACAAATATTTTCTTTATGTGCGCTTCTTTTGCGGTTTTAAACAAGCCAACGTCTTCACCAAAGCCCTTCAAGATAGAAACTCTTCCCTCAGGTGAGAAATCCATCTCGTTAAACGCCAGAAGAATGGCTGCATTCACTTTTGATTCACGAATAGCCTCTACTTCGTTTTCAGAAGATTGAGGTGAGATCGCATTAAAAATGACCTTTTCCTGCAACCCCAGCTCTCTTACCGTTTCTAAAGCAGCGATACGAGTTTCCGAATTAGCTCCGTCAACGAGAAAAACGCTATCACTGTGTTCGGAGATGAACATAATATATTGCTTCATAGCCTCGGGATACATTGCCATGATGTCTATAAAATGGGGAGTACCAGTTTTTCCAGAAAGTTCTTCAGCAGTCTTAACCCATCTCAGCACGGATTTTCGGTCAAACTCACCTTTTTTATGCTCAGTTACTTCCGGCATTCCTCCATAGAAGATGTTTCCAATAAGAACTGTAGGCAACTCGCCAGGCTGTCCACCGATTTTGACGTTTCCGATTTCAAAAATTTTTTGTTCAGATTTAAACTTGAACAAAATAAACACCTTAAACTTTCACGTTTCGTTAGTTATAAAAACCTTTGGTCAAATATATCGTCAACGGATGCGGCGCATAGGTTCTACCTTTCTAGGGCACGGAAACAAATATTAAAGAACAAAATCACGAGCTATAGAAACCTTGAAGAAAATAACACGATAAGTGCATATAGCGCGCGAAATTCGCGCGCAATGTGGAGACGGTGGAATGAAGCAAGAAAAGGCCAACGCAAAACTGGTGGCGAAAAACATAGCGTTGATTGCTGTTTTCGCTCCATGGTACACAATTTTCACTTTTTGGTCTCTTTTTCCTGTAATCGGCGCCCCAGGGAGATTTATTACGATGGCAGTTATTATGGCCCCGTTGATAGGAATTATACTTGGTCCATACTTAGGTGTCCTCTCTGTGGCTGTGGGAGGAATTGTTGGATTATCGGTGGGGCAGATTGGTGGGCCTTTTGGGCCGCTTAGTTTTGTGCCACACGCAGCTGCAACCTTCTGCTCAGGCATGCTTTACAACAACAAGAGGATGGCTTGCGCAGTCACTTACGCCATTTTGCTAGTCGTCCTTGCCTTCTATCCGGTAGTCGGACCCGCATGGTTGTACCCATACTTCATTTGGATGCAGATTGTCGGTTTAGTCATTTTAGTCTCTCCGCTACAATCAAAGGCGGTGAAGCAAATACATGAGCATACAAAATCGACAGGACTAACTTTTGGAGTTGGCGTAACGTCCCTTACAGCCACTCTTTTCGGACACATTGTAGGCACCATAATGTTCGGAGCAATTTACTGGCCAAACATAATTTCCAGCGTGGATGCATGGAAAAGCACATGGCAGTTGCTAGCCTGGGTATATCCCATTGAGAGAGTGACGATCACAATAGCTGCAGCATTGATTGGAACTGTTCTGATAAAGGCATTAAAAGCGTACGGTCTCAAATTGTAAGAAAATGGCAGGGACTAATTCTATTTCATTCCTTCAGGGGATACGCGAAAAGCCTTCATGTACACGCATTTGTCAGGAGAAATCTTCATCTCGTTTATGCTGGCGCTTCCAACAAAAGTAACAGGTGCTCCTCTGATAAGAGCTGCCGGCGTTCTTTCGCCAGCCTGCCCCATCACAAGATGAGCCGCAGATGCAAGATCGTCAGCAACGGCGTGTCGAGTGATTAATAAGGGTTTTTGAAAGAGGTCTCTTTCTCCTCTGTGGTCATCTGTCGGCTTGAAGCCTGCCACCCCTATCGCCACACCCCTCGTACCTATTCTGAGGGGGGCTACGCTACTGTCGACTAGTAGAACTCCCACATCTTTGCCTACGCGCCGCTTAATCTCCTTCTGAAGACTCTCCGCTCGACGCTGAGGATTTGAAGGCCATAGAGCAGCACAACCTGTCGGGACATTTTTATGATCAACGCCAGCGTTTATCGCCAAAGCATTATCCTTCAACGTAAGAATAGCTTTCTCAACTCCTCCATAAATCTTGTCAGCCTCTCTTAAGACCAACTCGACAAACTCAGGCTCAAGCGAGTGTTTTCTCGCCAATTCTTCCGCCCTTTTTGACACCGACACCGTCTTCATTTTGACGATGCGCCCGTCAGCAGATGCCACGGCCTTCGATGACATCGCCAAGATATCGCCATCTTTCAGTTTCAGTCCCTGTCTTTTAACGGCTTGGATAAGGGTAGCCACTAAATCATCGTTAGGCTTGATTAACGAGGTCTTCAGAGCTAAGATTTGCATGTTCAACCCACATGAAGATTCATGTGATCTACATTTTAGTATTTGCAACATTTCTTATATCAGTTAACCACATGAGGCAGAATGAGTGTGATTTCTTTGTATATGTTAGCCTCGGTTGTAGGTTCTCCTCTGGAGGAATGAAGCTTTACTGCTAATTTTTATGCATTGAGAAAGCAATCAGGTTTTACGCTGCCAACCATACCTTGTTGTATCATAGAAAGGCATTTTAACTATTTCAGCGCTGAGGAAAGATTTTCTAATTTTTATATCTACTTGGGTCCCTATTGCTGCATGTTCAGGAGGAACATAACCCATACCAATACCGCGTTGCAATAGTGGAGAGAAAGTTCCACTTGTGACACGGCCGATTTTCTCGCCGTCAAGAAAGATTTCGTATCCGCGGCGGGGAATTCCTCGCTTTAACATTCGAAGCCCGACGCGTATCCTCTTGAGACTTTCATCTTTGTGTTTCAGGAGGGCATCCTTGCCTACGAAATTATCCTTCTCAAAGTTTACGGTGAATGTTAGCTTCGCCTCTAGGGGCGTTGTGTCCTCGTTAATATCGTTGCCGTATAGACACATACCAGCCTCAAGGCGTAGAGTGTCTCTTGCACCTAAGCCGCATGGTTTAATATCGTATTCTTCACCCGCTTTAAGGATAGTTTGCCACAGTTTTTCCGCTTTCTCAGGCTTTTCTAATGGAGTGTTCCAGAGATACACTTCAAATCCATCTTCACCCGTATATCCACTTCTTGTGAGCAAGATCTCAAGGTCATTTAAGTTCACCCAGCGCCCCCAATAGCGTCGTATACCAGATATGTCTACACCGGAGAGGAGTTGTAGCGTGGGAAGGGCTTTAGGTCCTTGTACGGCAAACATCGCAACTTCATCTGAAACATCTCTGGTTTGGACGTTAAAATCCTTAGCATGAGAGTATATCCATTTAAAATCTTTTTCTCGATTACTTGCGTTATACACCACAAAAAAAGTGTCTTCATCTAAACGAAAAACAACGAGGTCATCAATTATCCCACCGTGACTGTTACACATAACTGAGTAATGTCCTTGGTTTATCTTCATTGGAGAAATATCACGTGTTAAAAGATAATCGAGTAAAGCAGCCGCATCAACACCTCTCACTGTACATCGCCCCATGTGGGTTATATCAAAAAGTCCGACAGCATTTCTAACCGCTAAATGTTCTGGAATCACCCCTTCATACCATAACGCATGTTCAAATCCTGCGAATTCTCCCATGGTCGCCCCAAGCTTAAGGTGGATGGGGTAGAGAACCGTTTGTTTAAGCACCGCGACTTCCTCTTTTGTACATCCTCCAGCTTAAGCACAGGGTTTTAGGATGAGAAGCTTTCATCTCGTTAATTCTGCCGACAGAAGTGTTGTAGGGCGCCCCAAGAACTTTCATGGGCTCGTCATACGCTTCATCTATTATCTCCGACATAATCTTAGCAAAGTTGTCAAGTTCTCGTTTGGTTTCGCTCTCGGTTGGTTCAACCATAAAAGCCTCATCGATTATTAAAGGGAAATATGTTATGGGCGCATGGGCACCGTAGTCGAGGAACCTTTTCGCCACATCTAAGGCTCTCACACTAGTATCTTTAGCCAACTTTGACAGACTTAAAACAAATTCGTGTTTCCTAGGTTGCCCGGAATCGAACGGAACAGCAACGCCCTTAAGTTGCCTAAGCTTGCTTAACAGGTAGTTTGATCCTAGAACACTTGCTTCAGCAGCTAACCTTAACCCCTCGGCCCCCATCATCATGATATACGCGTAGGTTTTCACGTAAACAGAAAAATTACCGTAGAACATCTTTATTTTGCCAACTGTCTTCGGCCTATTGTACTCGAGATAATAAGAGTTGGTCGCCGAGTCGTATTCGACTGTTGGTGCGGGCAAGAACTCTTGAAGTTCCTTTTTGACTCCTACAGGACCTGCTCCGGGTCCCCCTCCTCCATGAGGGGTTGAAAATGTTTTGTGAACATTTAGATGAACTATGTCAAAACCCATGTCGCCTGGTCTAACCTTTCCCATAATCGCGTTCAAGTTTGCTCCATCGTAGTATAGTAAACCACCTACATCATGGATTATTTGGACAATTTCTTCGATGTTTCTCTCGAAAATACCTAGCGTGTTTGGGTTTGTAAGCATCAAACCAGCTGTTTCTTCGGTGGCGATTTTCTCTAATTCTTTAACGTCCACACAGCCCATTTCATCGCTTTTGACAACATCTACTTCGAAGCCAGCCATCTTAGCACTAGCAGGGTTTGTCCCGTGGGCTGAGTCAGGAACAATCACTTTTCTCCTCTTTTCTCCATGTTCTTCGTGGTATGCTTTCATCATGAGGCATCCGAGGAATTCTCCTTG
>JACUTO010000073.1 GCA_014859755.1 Candidatus Bathyarchaeota archaeon | reverse complement strand
TCAACAGCCCTAACTTTTTCCACATGGTCGTGCAACTTCGACTGCGTCTGGTGCCAAAATCATCATTTATCGAAAACTGAACCGAATCCCGCCAAATCCAGTTTTTGCTCTCCCGAAAAAATCGTGGAAGCAGCCGTTCGAGGAGAGGATAACGGTCTGTGCGTGAGTTTTCAAGAACCCACTATGCTGACGGATTGGGTTTTGCCCGTGTTTAGGATGGCCCGTGAAAAGGGTCTCTACTGTTGTTACGTTTCCAATGGTTACATGACTCTGGAAGCTTTGAAGTTGCTGAGAGCAGCGGGCATGGACGGGCTTAAGATCGACCTGAAGGGCGACGCTGAGACTTACCGGAAATACTGCGGCGGAGCAGATGTGGAGAAGGTTTGGAGAAACGCTGGAGAAGCCAGGAAACTGGGATTCCACGTGGAAATCGTTAACCTAGTCGTCACGGATGTTAACGATGACGAAGAATGCCTACGATGGGTTATAGAGAGACACCTAGAGACGGTGGGGCCTGAAACGCCTCTGCACTTCACTCGATATTATCCAGCCTACAAGTTTCGCAATCCGCCCACAAAGGTTGGAACGCTGGAGAAGGCTTATGAGATGGCGAAGAAGGCTGGGGTTCTTTATCCCTACTTGGGAAATGTTCAGGGCCACGGATACGAAGACACCTATTGTCCCAGCTGTGGGGAAAGACTCGTTCACAGATTTGGCTACCGAATAGTTCGATATAGGATAACTGGTGATAAGAAATGTGCTAAGTGTGGTCGGTTCATCCCTGTCACGGGTAGATACGTGAGAAAAGGGCGCGGTTTTCTGTTTTAGTGTAAACAATAGGATGAGACAATCTAGCCTTGTTTCTTGACGAAGTCCCTGGTGTTCTATACAGGAAGTTGTTTCGCCATAAGCATTTTCTCTATTCTTTCCAGCCGTTTTTCTATGGCATCCAGTCGGTTTAGTATCTGTTTGAGGACTTTGCCGACGTCTTCGGTTGGAACCACGGGCAACGGGGTTGGCGAAGGCCACCTTCTTTCCTCAGGCCTCTCCGGCCTTCTAGACGGTAATGGAGACGGAAAAACCGCCTTCTTCCTTCCTTCTTCTTCAGACATGTTTCATTCCTGACAAAACAATTGTCAATTTCATTAATAAAATGTCGTGTCATTTCGGATAGGAACAACTATATAAAGTAGTTAGGAGTATGTTTAGTCTCACATCTACTAGTTGATTTTTGGGTGAAAGGCTAAGAATCAAAAGCGCAATGTAAATTTAGGACATTTTTGTTAAAAAATATGACTTGTTTTTGATTTTCCATTGAAAACTCTTTTTAGCGCTTCTCCTTTTCAGCCTCGGATTTCTTCTTCTCTTCCTCTTCGTCTATTATCCTGATCAAGGGTTTTTTCTCTAACCCTTCAATCTTAGCCCCCGGATATCGCCGCTCTATGTCCCTACGCAATTCTGCCGTGTCTACGTCTCCGTGAGTTTTGACCTGAACCACAGGCTTGCCCTTCTCGTCATAGGTCACAGAAATTGAATACCCGGATCCGCCTTCAGTTGGTTCTCCTCCAAACAGAAAATCTTCCTCACCAAAGCCGAAGAGATCGAAAAACCGCCTCTTCCGTTTACGCTCCGGCATCTTTCAGCATCTCCTTGAGGAAAAATGGAGAACCAAAATTAAAATTTTTACTCCAGCCAGAGTCACTGGCATATTTCCCGAATTTGCGCGCGTACTTGTTAATGTTTGGCGGTTCGATCGATCGATCTGTTTTTCTTGTTTTGTGTTTTTGGGGCTTTTCTTTTAGAGTTTGTTGAATCATCTTCTGAGGTGTTTTTCGTGGCGAATTCGCGGTCTCCTTCCTTGGCTGTGAGTGCATTTTATTTTTTTTGTGCAGTTGGAGGCCCCCTTTATTTGGCTTCAAATATGTTGTGAGGTGTGACTTGGGGTTTGGTTTTTGAGGTTTGATATTGTTCTGGGTTGGGTTGGTTTTTGTTGAGCGCCGATTGTGCTTAGTTGTTCTTCTCCTTCTCTTTTTTTGTTTCTGTTGTTTCGGGTTGGGTTTCTTCGATGGATTTTGGGGGTGGGTTGTTGCGATCGATCGATCGATCGCTTCCCAACGGCTACGTACAACGCGTCAGCCGAGGCGTCTACAGAATCACCGAGAAAGGAGAAAAACTCTTAGAAATTTTGAGTTAAGCTGTTACAGCCAGCTTTTCCGTGTTTAGTATTTTGTTGACAAGTTCTTTTCCCAAATTTTTTGATGCGTCAAGGATTTCTATTCCGATTATGCGTCCACGTTTGTCAAGGTCGAGAATCACGTTCTCCGCCAGCTCTTCACTTATCTCATATTTGGTTTTTCTTAGCCAAATATACATTGCATCGGCTTTAGCGTCGTACTGAACCCTTATCATCGTCTTATCCTCTTCGTCCAATATACTGTAACAACGATTATTTTACCATTGCTCCTTTCATAAATTACTTTGAGAAATTTATCCGCATATTTCTTCAATGCGGCGAGTCTGCCAGCGCGTATCATGAAGCTAAAATCAGGATTTTCGATGGTTTCTTCAATTCTGGCTCGCAATATTCGCCTATGCCTCATTCGAAATAAAGCATGCTCCGTATACTCCACAACCATCCCAATCAACGCATGTTGATCATCTCAATCAAAATAAAACATTTGTCCAGAAAGGTTACGTGCATTACACGGATATTGAGAAGAAAACTGTGGCCACATGCCTACGCTTCGCAACATCAAACACGTTCAGAAAGCAGTTCTACGACTATCTACTTCCAAACGGCTACATAAAACGCGTCAGCCGAGGCGTCTACAAAATCACACAAAAAGGAGAAAAACTCTTAGAAATCCTAAATTAGTGCGCGTGCATCGCATGGGATCGATCGATCTCAAAAAGAACTCTGTCGCGCCGAAGCCATCGTCTCAGCTGCCTTTCAGTTGTCGGACCCCAGCATTCGCTAAAAATCCGTGCAATGTGAGCCTCGTCTCCCTTTCTATAATTGCGAGCGACATACTTTAGATCCTCTTTCAAATGGATCACTTCTTCATAATCAAACTAAATGCGATGCTCCTAACGTTAAGCCTAAATCTTAAAATTTTTTCTGATACTTAACAAAGAAGGAAGTCATGCATGAGGATTAGATACCATCGCAAAGAGGATAAGGCAGAATCTTTAGAGGACTTATAATGAGGCTGGTGGTTGGGAAGATAAGGCTAGATGCTGATGTCTATGCATGCATGCAAAGGGTTATAGACACTGCGTTTTTAGGTTTACGATAAATGCACGCGCATAGGAAAGAATCTACTTGAGAACTTCAATCCATATTTTCACACAAGACCAAGAAATCCATTGCTAACTACGACCTAGACCTTCTTTCCCGCGCGCGCACATTAAAAAAGAGGAAAAGGCTAGGATCTACGTCTGAGGCTGTAGATGGCCCCGGCGACGATAAGTATCCCGATGACGATTATTATGAGGGCCCATAGGTAATTCCATATTTCTATCCCAAGCACGAAGGACACTCCTAAGAGTATTATTATTACGCCAACGATTAGGCCTACGATTGCTCCGCCGTGAGGGAGCCCAAAACATTCTTTTTCCGCACGCCTTCCAAACTGTTCTCCCCATTCCTCTGCACGTCTCCCAAATTCTTCTCCCCATTCCTTCGCACGTCTCTCCAACCTTTTCTCCCGTGAGACCCACAGGTTCGCCCCACACTTAACGCAGAATTCAACATCTTCTTCGTTTTTGGTGCCACACTTCGTGCAATAAACCATGAGCCATTCACACCCCAAAGGATTGTTTTCATACGTTCACACATAAAAGAGATTCCATAATCCAACGATGATGCGGACGCATTTGTTTTTCGATATATGATCGATTGCGAAACAACCCCTATATTAACACATTCGATACGCTTTCTCTGGATGAGAACATGCTTTTACTCCTCAGCATCTTGGGCGGACTTCTCTTAGCCCCAGGCGCTACGCTGTTCCTCCTGTACCGCCTATGTGCACGCGCATTCGAAGAAACAAAAAGAGAAGAAATGCAGAAACTGGTCACCGAATGCGCAGAATAGCGCACCCCTGCAAATCAAAACCTCACCAAACCGAAGAAGCTTTAGAGGCTCAAAGAATTGACGAGGAAGGTGAGTCCAAAATAGATTAGGACCGCCCCGAACACAGCCATAACGAGTCGGTACCATTTAGATCCCACAACATTCGTTCCCATCTTCGAAAAATGGGCAACAGACGTAAGCCAAGCGTAGTCCATCCACACGTGACAGACATACATGAACACAACTCCGGCTAAGGAAGCAAACTCAAGGGAAAGACGAACCAGTTCCGCGCCAGCTGTGAGCCACCAAACAACAAAGAAAGGATTCAAACCAGTGAAGGCCAAACCTATCAACAGAAGATTCCGCGTCGCCACCCCTCCGGGTCTAGTTTCACTGAATTTAGATTTAAGGGAGTCACGGATTTGCATGGCACCAAAAACAAGAAGAACTACACCTCCAGCAACTCCCACGATAAGATTAACGGTTGGCTTAACGGTAGGTTCGTTCGCAACGGCTAGGAGACCACCCGCCAGCAGCATGACAAGAGTGAACTCAACCAAAGTATGCGCTATGGAGAACACCAAGCCGCTCTTGGCTCCCGACCTGGCACCGTGAGAGACTGTGACAAAAAATAAGGGGCCTGGAGCCAAGGCGCCGGAAGCTGTTAGAAGAACAACAGTCGCAACGAAGTTCAGTAAGTCCATGACACTAGAAAACTGGGAGGCGGATAATTAATCTTGCGCGGGTGTGGCATAAAATTTTTGAGCTCATGTTGCAGTTGTGTGCGCGCGCACCCCCCTTTTATGTGCTCGCATATAATATTGTGCACACCGCTCTGTCTCGAGGTATTCTAAGGAAGTCTACGCGCTCGATTTCGCGCGCCGAAACCGTAGAAAAGAAACATTCAAATTGCCGTGTGGTGTTTTACAACGGTAAGTGCCCCCAAATGAGTAGAGTCGCTATTGTCAAGGGAACAAGACCTGTCGAAATGACCGTTAAAGCTCTTGAAAAGATAGGGTCCGACGTGGATGGTTTGCTCTCTGAGAAAAAGCCGATTTTGATCAAGCCCAACTACATAAATTCCAGTCACCCTTCAACCGGAATCACAACAGACGCCCGAGTCTTAGAAGGGATTGTTAAGTTTTTGAGGGAACGTAAAGTGGAAGAAATTGTCATAGGTGAAGGAAGCGGTTTCGCAGACACCTTCGAAGCTTTTCAAGTTGCTGGTGTTGACGCCGTTGCTGAAAGGTGGGGTGTGAAACTTGTTGACCTTAACAAAGATGAGTTTGTTGAGGTCAAACCGCCTGACCCGCTGTCGCTCAAGAGCGTGAGGGTTGCCAAAACTGCTTTGGAAAGCACGATAATCAGCGTTCCGAAGCTTAAGCCTCACAGGATAGCCACCATCACATTGAGTTTGAAGAACATGATGGGAGCCTTGGCTTCCAAGGGCACCATGCACAAAGGGAGGCTCAGCCAAAGAATCGCTGATCTAGCATCTGTTCTCAGACCCAGCGTATCGGTTGTGGACGGGATAGTTGCGGGTGAGGGACACGAGACAAGTGGAAACCCTGTTGAAATGAACTTGGTTATGGCTGGGGCAGACCCCGTGGCTGTTGATGCCGTTGGCGCCGCGGTTATGGGCATTCCTCCAAGCGATGTAAAGCACCTAGTTTTCGCAGAGAAAAAAGGGCTCGGAACATGCAACCTGGAAGAGATAACTGTGCTGGGAGAACCCATAGAAAGCGTGAGACGAAAGTTTCAAAGATCGTTTTCATCAAGACTTCTTGGTCGTATCGGTTAGCGCGCACACACATCCATGCAGCAGAGAAGATCAGACGACAGTCACTGTTTCTTTGATGTGAATGCCTCTTTTTGCCAGTTCGGAGAAAAAGTTTTCAGCAAGTTGGATGTTCCATCCGATTTTCCCAGCGTGTACCACGCCCTTTTCTTTTATGTCGCCGCGGGCGATCATTTGGGCTACTATGGAACATGGATAGGCGGTTGTGCGAGCCATGGCTGTTGTGTCGTTCTCTTCGTCGTAAAAGTCCATAAACTCATAGGCGTAAAGTGTTCTCTCCCCATTCTTTTGACCGAGCACATGAACCCTCTGAACCACAAGATCTCCCTCTCCCTTCTCGTACTGAAGAGTTTTCTCCCCCAGCTCGACCAAAAATTCTCGAGGCGTGACCTCGCAACCCTTTATTTTCAAGCGCAAGTCAGTTCTGGTAAGACCAAAGTCAATTAGTTTTCTCCAGATGTCGCAGTGTCCTGGCCAGCGCACAGTCTTAGACCAAGCTTCTTTGACGTTTTTCAGGCCGAGGTGCTCGATGAGGAGAAGCGGTGCTCCAACATAGAAGGCTTCGCATTCTCCTACGGGTTCAGTAAACGTGATGATCTCCGGATTCCCGGGGCCAGACAGTTTTTCAACTTCAACGATTTTGCCGTCGCGAAGAATTTTTGCGGTCCCGCAGTAGGTGGATATAGCGCCCTCCCACCACCATGAGATTTTGTATCGTAATGGGCTGTTGTACGCTGGAGTGTTTTTCTGAGGGATTCCACCGCACCACATGTGAATCCTTTCCACTGTGTCCAGCTTCTTTGCTCCGTATCCTTCAAGTATAATGTCGATACCTGGATCCAGTCCACAGGACGGTATAACGGTCACTTCAGCAGCTTTGGCAGCTTCATCGAGTTCGAATACATTGGGGGAGGGGCCCAAATCAACGTAGTTTACGCCCACTTCTATAGCGGCTTTGGCTACGTCAACACTGTATTTCCACAGAAGCGCATTCGCAACAACATCGAAGCGCCTTCTCATCAACCTAACCAGTTTCGCATGATCAGTTACGTCGATTTGCTCCGCTCTTACTTTTTCACTTTCCAGCTTGTCCACACACTGCTTCAGCCTCTCGATGTCTCTGTCACCGGCAACAACTTCCGACACTTCATCGCTTTCAATAAGGTCTCTGACCAAAACTGATCCTTGCTTTCCCACACCCAAAACCAAAATTCTCATACAATCCCTTCTTGAACAGATTTTCCCTGCTTTTTTCGCCAACACCTTAACTATTTCAATTCGACGTAATCTCCCTATTTAATTCACTCATGACATAAACGAATGACCAAAAAGGCTTTTCGATAGAGATACC
>JACUTO010000072.1 GCA_014859755.1 Candidatus Bathyarchaeota archaeon | reverse complement strand
AAGCTAATTTCGATTAGGTGATGTTATCCATGAAAACGAGACTGTGGCTAACTCTTGCAGTCGTCACTTTCTTGTTCATGCTAGTGAATCCTTGCACAAACTTAAGAGTCCATTTTTCTCTTGAGACTCCAATAAATGAAGGTATCGAAGAAGCGAGAGCAAAATTTCAAGAAGCCTACAACGCCACAGTTGAAGCTGAAAGAGCTGGAGCGAAAGTAAGCGAAGCCGTAAAAAAACTGAACAACGCATTAGACTATATCTTTCAAGCTGAGAACCGATCTGCCCAGGGAGATATGGACCAAGCATTTTTTTGGACGCAAGCCTCAATACAGTTGTCCGAAGAAACTTTGGTCTTAGCTCAAGAGTTGAAGCAACAGGCAGAAACTTTGAGGTATACTAGGTTGATAGTCTATAGTGTCATCTCGGTTGCGTTGCTCGTTTTCGGTGTCTACGCCTTTTTCATAGGACGGCGTATGTGGAAGAGACATCAGCAAAATAAGTTCATGGAAATGAGAGTAAAGGGAACGCTGGGCTCAAAATGAGTTCAAATGAAATGGGAGACGAAGAAAAAGCAATAGCTGTAGCGGTTTTGTCAGCCATTATCATTCTCGCCGGTTTATTGGCTTACATATCACTCACTCCCGCGCCACAAAAGCCCTTTGTCTCTCTGTATCTGCTTGACTCAGAAAAAAAGGCAGAAAATTATCCTCAGTTGTTGGTTCTGGGCGAGAACAATACGTTTCTGTTGTGGGTTGGTGTTGAAAACTTCATGGGTAGGATAGAGCATTGTTCGGTTTTAGTTAAGGTAGGTGATAGAATGGTTCCTGTGGATCCTAGCCCCATCGAACCTGTGAAACGCTTCGAGAAGGTCTTGCTGGATAAGGAAACGTGGGAGTTTCCCGTGACAATGACGGTAAATCAATCGGGCGAGCATAGGATAATTTTTGAACTCTGGCTTTTCGATGAGTTGGAGAACGTTTTCAGTTATTCAGGAAGTTGGTGCAGTAGGCGGTTTGATGTAATCGAATCTTGATTTGCTGTGCTATACATTTGCTCAATTTGTGATCTATAGAATATGTTGTACGCACAGAAGGGAATAAGGCGTAAATCAGGTGTCACGTAATGAATGACGCATCGTTTTGCTCTTTCTATATCGAAATTGTAGGGGTCCATGAAGGCCATGCATCCGATTAGCAGAAGCCTTCGTCTAATATCTCCGAGGGAACCATAAGAAGGCTTTGTGTGTATCTTAATCAACATCTTCACGGTGTTAATCAGTCCAGCCTCTTGCTGAATTTTTCTCCAATCTAGGGACCGAAGTGCTGTAAAAAGTAATTTCAGATAGATGCTAATTTTTCCGATTCTCTGATTATTGCTCGTTCTGTTTATGGCGTTCAAATCAGACATAAAAACGTCGAAATTCAAGAACCGGTTGATGGGTGTGAACAGGCCGTTGCTTTGTTTAGATATTAACACCCAATTCCAAAGTCCGCAGTAGGGAGTAGGTGTGAAGAGAGGCCATGATTTGGCTACGAAATTACTCATGACTTTTATGGGAGGAACCATAAGTGAAACAGGAAACAAGTCCTTTTCGCTGATCTTTCCAGCCGTTTGTTCTTCAATTCTCTTGGCAAGCAATGAATTGCATATCCGGTTTTTACTTGAAACGAGATTTCCAGTCCTTCCAGTGAAAGACATGGGTTGAAAAACGATTCCTCTAATGATGTCTACGTTCTCGGCGGCGAATCTGATTATGTCTCCTATTTCGTTATCGTTTATACCGCCATGTACGGTTGGTACTAGAACAATTTCTATATCGGAGTCGCGGCAAAGCTTGATAAGTTTTAGTTTTTTTTGAAGCAGTTTTGTTCCTCTTAATTTTTCATAGGGTGGGTTGGTGAGTCCGTCAAACTGTAGATACACTATATTCAGTCCAGCGTTCTTTAGGTTCTTCACCATTTTCGGATTTTGTGCCATTTTGAGACCATTTGTTGCCAAAAGGACCATAAATCTCAGGTCATGGGCCATGTTTACGATTTCAACGATGTCGTCACGGACTGTAGGTTCTCCGCCAGAAAACATTACGGCTGGTGGTGGGGGGTCTTGTTTCTTTAAGAATCTTAGCATGCGACGAATGTTTTCTTTTGTTGGTTCGTAGATGCTACGCATGTTAGGTGAGTTAGCGAAACATATTGGACATTTCAAATCGCATTCATTGGTTACGTCAATAACTGCCATGACCGTTTTAGAAGCGTGAAGAGAACACAATCCGCAATCATAAGGACATTTGTCAAGAGGCTGTTTACTGAAAGGTTTGATTTCCGACGTTTTTTGAGCAAAATCTTCAGCCCAGTGATAAAGCTCTGCGTTAGCCCAGTAGACATCATTGAAGTTTCCGTGTAAGGTGCAACTTTTCTTAAGCAGAACCTTTCCGTTTTCCTCTACGATTTTCGCTTTCACCTTCTTAAGGCAAACTGGGCATACACTAATCGTTTCCCGAATTACCTTCGATTTATTCAAATGAGTGCACCTACTACCAAGGAAACGGGAAGCAGAATCATCGACATAGTGACCAGCCTTTCATGTTTCCTTACATTTTGGACATCTGGTTTTTTGAAGAGAGACAATGCAGAATAAAAAAGAAGGCAATCCCATATGGCTATTGGAATTAGATATGTATAGTTGACAACTTCAACTAAATATGGAGTGGGCGAAGCTATTATAGTGAGAAAGAAAAAAAATGCCCCAATCTTGGCAGAAGGATTTATACCATGCTTTGCAGGAAGGGTGGGGTATCCCGTCTTCAAATCCCCTTCTAAACTCAGTATGTCCCTCAGCACGTTGCCACCGATGCTGCCCATGCACATGAATGTAAAGGAAAACGAAGCGACGCTAACCCTTTGAAGCAAGGCGGCTTCACCGTAAAGAAACGCTGTCCCTATCAAAAGCCCCATAATCAAATTACCCCAGAGCCCCGACTTTCTTTTCAGAAACGCTGAATACAATATTAAGAGAGCAGCATCTGCTAAGACAATTCCGAAGCATAAGAGATTTATCATGAGAGCCGTTCCCAACCCGGCTAGGAACAGCATTGCAGATAGTACTACAACTTGTGAGAGAGATATTTGTTTCGACGGAATAGGTCTGTCCGGCTTTACAATGGCATCCGCTTGCCAGTCGCAATAATCATTAAACGCGAAACCGCCAGACGTTATTAATGTCGCCGAAAGAAAGACTAAGGTCATCTGATAAGCTTCAGGAAAACCCCTTTGCAAAGTTATCATAACTAACACGGAAAGCCCACCCGTCATAAGCCAGTATGACGGTCTCAAAAGCCTGACAAACACCCTCAAACGCATCTTCAATTGAGAACTATTCACATCGACAACTCCTTTGAGACTGTCCAGTATCTCTTTTCTGACTTAACAGATTTTCTATTCCGTCCTTCAATTTCAAAAGTGGCCGCCAGTTTAGGTCCCCAATTATTTTACTGATGTCAGCGTGAGTCAACTTTGCATCGCCCGCCCAAGCCTGTCCCCCCGTGAAAAAGAGTTTTGTGACTCCGCGCAGATTTAACAAAGCAATTATCATTTTAGCAAGGGCTGTTACGGATATTGTGGTTCCAGATCCAACATTGTATACTTCGCCATCAGCCTTTTGGGACTGAGCGCATAACACAAAGGCTCTTACAACATCTGAAGCATGAATGAAATCTCGCGACTGTTCGCCGGTTCCCAGCACTTCAAGTTTATGTGGTATCCTCTTCAACTTGCTAAGAAAATCGGGTATAACTCCGTGGCCCCTTAAGCCGTATGCGTTAAAGATTCGAAGTACGACAACTTCCACACCGTAGTTCTTATGATAGAATCGACAATAGTCTTCTGCCACGCATTTGGACAATCCGTAAAAAGAAATCGGTTGAGTCGGATGATCCTCAGGCGTTGGCGTTTTTTCCGCGTTGCCGTAGACGGCTGAAGTTGATGTAAATACGATTCTTGCGCCTTTCTTGCGAGCACTTTCGAGCACATTTAGTGTGCCACGCGCGTTCACCTCGAAGTCTTCAGTGGGGTGTATCATGGAATATGGAACGCTTGACTGGGCCGCTAGGTGGAAAATAAATTCACAGTTTTTTACGCAATTTTCAAGTGCACCTAGATCCCTAACATCTCCTCGTATGAATTCAAGTTTCTTTTGAGTTAAATCATCTATGTTTTTGCTATTGCCGGTTGATAAATTGTCATATATTTTTACGTTTGCTCCGAGTTCTAATAGTTTCTTACAAAGGTGAAAGCCCAAGAAGCCGGCGCCACCAGTCACTGCAACATAAGTATCTTCAAAGACTTTCCTCAATTTCCTTTCTTCGCGCGTGCTGGCGCTTGAGTCTGAGAGACAGGGAGTAGTTAAGATACGCTCATCAAAGGGGTTCATAACAACCGTAGTAGCAAAACAGATTTAAAACTATTTTTAACCAATTTTTCACATTTATGCGCATAGAGACCGCGCCATATGCAACGCTCTTTGAGAAGCTGCTCGAGTCCGTGAGTTTCTTGGATTGAGGTTGTCAATGTCTCTTTCGGCGATAAAGGCGCTGTTGTCTTTGTCAGGGAAAAGCTAGTGAGACGTACTCGTTTGATTAAAATACATGTGCGCGCACATCTCTTTGTCATCCATCGAGTTGGTAGACTTTTCACTACTCATTTTTCGCCGCTAGATATTTTGGTACTCTTCCTTTCCTCAAAAATGTGGTGTGTTACATGGATGGCTAGGCTAGTGGCCGCGCCTGCAGAGACACCGAGAAGTGTTTCAATGAGTTCTACATGCTGATATGCAAATGCCACAACCACAAGTCCGTCGAAAACTACTGCAATAGCTAAGTAAAGGGAACACCAAGTCATGATGCTTGTTCCTCTAGGCTGAGTTACACCTATTGTAATTAACACGCAAAGCGCCACAAAAACACCTATCAAAGCGTAAATCAAACCATTTCACCACACCATGTACAAACTAGCGTCTTTTTCCCGTCTGCCTTAACAGCTGATCCGATTCCACATAAACTTTGTTAAAGAGACTCTGCAAATCATAGAACTCCTTAACCCTTTATATTGTTTAAACACTACGAAATTGTTAAGCAGGAAGTTGATGCGTTCGTCAACCGAAAGCCTCTGCTGTTCAAAAATCTTAAACGTCACAAGTCAGTAACAATTGAAAAACGGTTCTGCCGCTCACATGCACAATGTTAGAAGCTACTGGCTGATGGAGAAGTTCGGAATATGAAAGACAAAGACACGGAAATCGTACGCGCCTACGAGGAAGCGGAACATTGGCCGCCTTATACCTACCGAGACTATCCCGACGTAACGCCTGAGAACCTTCATTCCTTCATCAACTTTTTAGGAACTGAAAACACCAGCCGCGAGAAAAAGGAGTTGCAACCTTGGATACCTTTCTGTAACTCAAAGTGCACCTTCTGTTATTTCCCCACGGAACCATTTTCTAACGACGGAATAGAAAGATACCTCTTGGCGTTGAAAAAGGCGCTGAAGATGTATGCAGAAACAAGATACGTTAGATCTAGTGAGTTCAACGAAATATATTTCGGTGGTGGCACCCCAAGCGTCATGTCTTCCGAACAAATAGCTGACCTTTTGTCGTACTGCGAAAGGAATTTCAACATAAGTGGTGACCGAATGGTCAAGATTACCGGTTGTACCTACAATCTCGATAAGAAAAAACTCGAATCGATGCCACACTACGGAGTGGATCAGTTGGACCTTGGGATACAGACTTTTGATGATAACATAAGAAAGATGCTCAATCTTCAAGATAATGCAGGCGAGGCGAAGCGAGCCGTCAGAACTGCGCGTAAGCTAGGACTTCGCGTCAGTATCGACCTGATGTATAACCTCCCCGGACAGACCATGGAAGTGTGGAGGAAGGACATTCGGAAGGCACTAGAGTTGGATGTGGAAAGCGTCGACTGTTACCCTCTGGATATATATCCGGGCACAACGCTTGCCAAACAGCTTCAATCCGGTGAAGTTCCGTCTATAGGAGACTCTGATACCGAGGCAAAGATGTATCTAGAAGCATACAACCTGTTTGCGGAGTCGGGGTATAAGCCAACGTGTCACAACCGCTTCTCTAGAATAGCAGATGATTTCAAAGAACCTTGTTTCGAAATCCTTGGTACAGGAGCCGGCTTCTTCATGGGTCATCTGGGAAAATATTCCTACGTGGACGTTGAGCCAGCTAACGTGTACATAGATGTGGTTAAAAGCGGAAGATTTCCTATAGCCAAACTTTCTGTATCATCAAAAGAGGATGAAATGAGAAAAATGATGATGCGATTATATATACGTCTAACCGTGGACAAAGAAGAATTTAGAAGGCGATTCGGGAATCTGCCAGAAGAAGTGTTTACAGATGCTATCAACAGATTAAAGAAGAAGGGCCTGATCGAGGTTGATAACCGAGAAATAAAATTGACGAAGCTGGGCGATGTGTGGAGAGTCAATATCGCCTGGGAATTTGCTCATGCGTAAAAGTTATATGATTTCAATATGCAGGGTATGCTGGTATATTAACTGTGAAATCTCTAAGGGTCTTCAGAGGCTTGATGGCTTTTCTTACCGCCATTCCATTGAAAATGGACGAAGATTTTTTGGAACTTTCTGCCAGCTTCATGTTTCTCTTTCCAGTAATCGGAGCCGTGATAGGATTTTTTGCCGGACTTTACTCATTCTTCACGAACTATTTCCTGTCACTTTTGTTCGGCTTCTTGAATACCACGTTTTTCTCGGGTCCCCAAAACACACTCTTTGTCTACCTAGCGAAGGGGCTTGCAAGCGTTATGACCCTCTCTTTTCTGCTTGTCCTCACCGGACTTCAACACACAGATGGCTTGATTGACGTAGGCAACGCTTTAGGCATTAGAAAAGCATCTGTTGAGGAAAGGGTAGAAATTGCTCACGCGTGGATTGTCACTCGGACAGGAGCTTTACTTGCCCTACTCGTTTCACTATGCACTCTGGTACTCATCTTCTTGATAAAACCAGAAGCCATTATTCGATCTCTTATAGTAGCAGAGGTCTCAGCGAAACTGGCCATGGCTACATGCGCGTGGCAGGGCACGTCGCTACAAAAAGGATTAGGCTCAATTTTCATTGATTCAATGAAGAAAAGGCACAGTTTATATATAATCTCACTAGCCGCTTCACTGCTCGTGAGCACAAT
>JACUTO010000071.1 GCA_014859755.1 Candidatus Bathyarchaeota archaeon | reverse complement strand
CAAGAGAAGACGGAGTGTCATTTTCTACATAAGGTTAATTAAACTTCACCATACAAAATGACTATACAGTGTAATTTCGAGGTTAATCATCATGAGTTTCAGTTCATCCACAGAAACAGCAGAACACGTCTCCAGATGCCTAGAACTAGCTATTCTCCTCGAAGTTAGTGCTTATCCAAAGCCTGGAAACATTCATCGAACCGCTGATTTCCAAGAGACAAGATACGAACATTTTTTGGCATCAGCCGTTGCCGTGGCACCACACTTTAAACACGCAGCTGAACAGGGAATCAAGGTTTCTGAAGGAAAGATCAACCCAACCGATGTTGGAATTGGAACAATAATCAAGGATGCTGTCAAGAGCGTAAGTTTGTGGCAGAGTGATGGAAACACGCTTTTAGGAGCAATAATCTTGCTTTCACCGATAGCAGTTGCTGCTGGAATGCTCGCTGAAGAGAAGTTTTCCCCATCCAAGCTCAGAAAAAACATGAAGGTGATCGTTGAATCCAGCACCCCGATGGACGCAGTAAATGTTTACGACGCAATACAAATCGCCAAACCAAGCGGCTTGGGTAAAGCTCCAAAACTCGATGTGACGGATCCAGCTTCGAAACAGAAAATTCTGGACGAGCAAGTGACTCTTTTAGAAGTGTTTAAGATCGCTTCTGCATACGACTCCATCGCATCTGAGTGGGTAAACAACTACCCCATCACCTTTGACTTGGGCCACCCATATTTTACTCAACAACTCAAAGAGACGACGGACGTAAACACGGCAACAGTGCACACCTTCCTAAAAATTCTCTCCGAAGTCCCAGACACCTTCATCAGTCGAAAAGTAGGTTTAGCCGAGGCAAAGAGAATTTCAGCCGAGGCTGGGCGGGTGTTAGAAAAAGGTGGCTTAACAACTCCATCTGGAAGAAATCTCCTTCAGAAGTTCGACAAAAAACTCAAAGATCCAGCCCACAGGCTCAATCCAGGGACAACAGCAGACATTACGGAGGCGGTTTTAGCAATCAGCATCCTAAACGGATACAGACCATAAACATGTTTGAGTTTCTCCTTTGCCCGCACAAGTGAAGTCGAACATCCTGATTTAAATTTCAGAAACCTTCTAATACGCAAGAGGAGCGAGAAGACAGCATGTTCATAGTCGCCGTCGTTGGAAGCAAAAAATCAGGCAAAACCACAGCCGTAGAAATCTTAGTTAGAGGACTAACAGAAAGGGGATACAAAGTCGCCACTGTTAAGCACATACCCGAAACCAGCTTTACAATAGACACCAAGGGAAAAGACACGTGGAGGCACGCCAAGGCCGGAGCCCGCACCGTCATAAGCGTAGCACCCAACGAACTAACGGTCATCAGAAAAGCCGACACCACAAAATACAGCCTAGAACAGCTAGTTACAGAATGCGAAGATGATGTGGAATTTTTGATCCTTGAAGGGTTCAAGAAACTAATCGGACAAAATCTAACCGTGCCAAAAATAGTGGCTGTCAAAACAACCGACGAGGTTCTCGAGGCTTCTGGACACTATAAACCCCTACTGACTCTCGTCGGCCCCATTCCGACCGAAGCAGCGAAACCAAAAATTCCTTACGTTGACGTGCTTAAAGAGCCTGAAAAGTTGGTGGATCTAGTGAACCAAAAAGCCGCGGTTTTGGTTGAAAGAAAACGGAAACGCGAAGAAAAACTGAAAATTCAGATCGACGAACGCGTTTTGCCATTAAATCCTTTTGTTCAGAAGATTATGAGAAACACAATTCTTGGAATGATTTCAACATTGAAAGGAATTGTCATCAAAGGAGACGAGAGGATTTCAGTAATTATTAAGAGCTTTTCCAGGCGCGAGTAAAGTCACGTGGCCTTTTTGGGGTTTAGAGAGAGAATTGCTGAAAGTTGCTTAAGAGAGAAAGGAGTTTTTCAGCTACTGTCGAAGAAAAGACAGTTCTCTAAACCTTTCCAAGAGCCACATGACCAGAGCCTAGGTTTAACTTCTGACCTACTTCCATGCTAGAGAGCTTTAAAGGCGTCAAACCATCGGTTATAGGATGCCACCATGTCTAAGGAAACACTAGGCTTCCTTTCCTCCAAGATCATTCTGAAGTCGTCCATGGATATGGGTCTCGGCTGAGCTTGTTTATCGCTTGCTAGGCCCGATTCGAAGAGTTCTCCAATAACCTTTAGGTGGGCTGATTGACATATGTCTCGTATGTCGCTTCCAGAAAATCCTTCGGACAACCTAGCGAATTCATCAAGGTCTACATTCGGCGCCAATTTTAGATGAGTTGTGTATAGTTTGAGCATTCCTAAGCGGGCTTCATAGTCCGGTAGGGGAACTATGATTCGCTTCTGGAATCTCCTTATGAAGGGCCAGTCCAAAGCCCAAGGTTTGTTGGTGGCTCCGATCACGTAAGCATGAATGTTCTTGCCCTTATCTATAATTCCGTCCATCTCTTTGAGGAACTGGTTGCGAACTCGGGTTTCTCCGCCAACCTCAGTTGAGTGCATTCCAATTAATGAATCCAATTCATCGATGAAAACTATGGATGGACGTCCGTTATTAGCAGACTTCCTAGCTGACACAAAAAGCCTTGCAACATTTTGCTCAGCTTCTCCTAGCCATTTTGACATGATGGAGGCTGCATCCACTGAGATGAAGGTTGCGTCGATCTCTGTGGCCACCGCAGCGGCTAGCAAGGTTTTTCCACAGCCAGGCGGACCGAAAAGAAGGATTCCCCTAGGCCATCCTAACGTGAACAAATCCGGTCTCTCAACGGGATAAACGATGGCTTCCTTAACTGCTTTCTTTGCCTGCTCCAAACCAACAACTTGACCCCAGTTTACCATAGGTTTTTCTTTGAGCACAAGCTCATCGTAACTTGCCTTTTCTTTTGCTCCTGAGGGACCTATCACGTCAGCTGCTTTTTCTGGTTGCGGCTCAATGGGTCCAACTCCTTGCAGAGCTTTTATTCTTTCTTGATATGCCATTGCACGTTGAATGTAAACCCTGTTTAGACCATATTCGGGGTACAATTGGACGAGCTTTAGAAGGGTTTCAATGGCCTTCTGATACATAGTGATGGCCATTCCTCTGGCGCCTTGTTTATCGAGGCGAACTGCCTCAAGCGCATAGCTTGTTGCAGCTTTTTCAAGTTCGTGGGATGCGCTCATGACGGTCACCGCTCGATCTTTATCTTGCCCTGCACACCCAATTTTTCTAGGGCTTTTTCTACTTCTCCGCATGGAACGTTCAGTTCAAATGCGCATTTAGTGATGTCGATTTGTCCTTCGCGTTTTTTGGCGTATTCCAGAACTGTTTCCTCCAAAGACTCTTGAACTGTCAAGGAAACGCGTTTTAATTCCGTGTCTCTGTAAGATACGTAGTTTTGAGGTTCTCTTTGTTCACAAACTTCAGAGCAAGTGGCGGTGAGGGCAACCATTTGTCTTACTTTTTCCACGCGTCGAGGTTGAGGTTTTTCCATGACTGGAGCAGAAATGGGTGGCTCAGGAAGTTTATCCGTTAACTTTTGTTCCAGAAACGCGGAGACTTCTTTAAGAACTTCTTCACCGCCTGGAGTTTTCACGTCTATTGGCATATTTAGTTCCGTAGAACTGATGGTGGTCATGGCTAGCGTTTCGTTTATGCTTTCATTCACCCTTTCCATTTCATACGCCATTTGAGGCATGATTATGGTGAGGCGCTTCGTCACCATGTGAAGGATTTTAAGAGCCGGCTTCAGATCTGCGAAGGCTGCGCTCAATTCTTTGAGTGTTTCGAGTCTTAGAATTATGCGTTCTACGAGGATCTGGGTCTGCGAGATGAGTTTAGTCAGTTTTCTGATTTCCGCTAGCTCGTTAGCAAAAATTGTTGCTCGTTCCTTGTTTTTTGCTTTTAGGGCTGTTGAGCAAGTTTTGAAGAGAACTGTATCTCTTTGGCGCAATCTAACGATGACTTGCTCTAGTTTAAACCGTTGAGTCTTGAGTTTCGGCACTGCCTCGAAGATCACTTCCTCAAGTGTTGGAGGAGGACGGAAAGGGTTTTTGATGGCGATCCCTCACAGGCTTTAGTGATTATGAACTCTATTTGTTCGGGTTCCTCACGTGGACAACAACTGGGGGTTCTGGGAGGGTTGGAGAAGCAGGAGCAGTTGCTTCTTGCGTCTCCTTCTGTGTTGGCGTTTCAGGTTTCACTGTTTTTTCTCCAAGAAGTAGGTTGGATAACTTACTCTTCAACGCTTCTAGGTCGCTTTTTTCGGCGTTAACACCCTTCAATCCCCACTGTATCATTCCTAAAGCCTTCTGATATGATTCGTCGTCGGTTCTGCCGATTTCGCGTTCAATCTCTAGATTTATTAAAGCTGAGTGGAGTTCTTGTATTTGTTTTGTGCATTTAGTGATTTGTTTATCGGTGTCATTCATAACGGTTTTAGCGTCTGCTTTTAACTGATTTAAAGCTCCTTCAAAGTTGTTGTGGAGATCATCGAACATTTCCGGCGGAATCTTTTTCTTTTCTACAAGCTCGTTCAAAGCCTGATCTTTTCGCCAGATCAGAGGTATCTGCTGACAGAGAGTTTTTGCCCTCAATTTAAGCGGCGGCAAAATCACAAAGTCACCATTTTCTATCTTAAAGTGATCGCTTGGATAGCTAAGAAATTCTCCGTCCCCGTGCTCTATGAAGATCCCGTCTACGCGACCGGTAGGGGTTACCCTAAATGATGCTATTCGACCGATTTGTCGTCCGTATTCATCCTTAACTGGCTTGCCGACAAAGAGAAAGGGGTTGGAATTGGATTTTGACGTAGTTTCACCTCCTTAATATCAGTGAATGGTCAAGTGTTTTTAGGGTAGCTAGGTTTCGGTTTGAGACGCCTCACCGAAGGTAGGTATGCCAGTGGGTAACTCTGGGAATTTTTCTTTGACTTTCTGTTCCGCAACCGTGGCTGCTTCGTTCAAGATTTTCTGGGCATCTTCACCCGCTGTCTGGAAGTCTATGTTCATACCAGTGTTGTGGCCAGCGTCCATAATTATTCCGCTGAGCAAGTTTCCAATGCTTCCAAGTTCTCTTTCGGCTTCTGGAAAGACTGCAGCCATTCCGCTTTTGACGCTACGTAACACGCCAATTGCTGGAGCCAGTGTGCTAACGACGTCGCCAAGCTCTGAAACCGTGCTTAACCTGAGAACGATCTGCTCTAGGGCTAGTCTCGCGTGGATTATCATCCTTTCCATTTTCCGTATTTCAGCCAGTTCGTTGGCGAAAACGTTGGCCCGCGCCATGTCATGTTTTGAGTAGGCGTTAACGATTCTTGCGAATATTGATTTGTCGCGTTCTGAGAAGCGGTCGGTTGCCTTGTCTAGTCTTTGAATTTGCATTTCAATTCGCTTGACGGCGTAATCGAGGCGTGGTTTCAATGGACCTGGAGGACGAACAGCTTCTTTGATCCTCGTAGTGACAGGCGTATCGTCTATTCCTTCTCCCCATCTTTTAGCAAACTTTTCAGACATTTTAATTCCTCACAAAAAGAGGTTGTTTAAAACGTATTATTACATTGTTAACATGTAGAAATCATTCACGTATATACCTAGCAGCATATCCATGTTTCGCCGTCGTTTTGAGCTTTAAATCTCGGATGGAAAGAGAGGCAAGGCGCAGTTGCCTGAATAAACAGTTTCGTGTAAGTTAGACTCAAAAGCACGAAAATTCAACTGTTAAAACAAGGTGACTACAATGGGTGACAGATTAAAGATACTCGGGATATTTGCCTTGTTAGGGTTCGTAGGTGGAGTCTCAGCCAACGTCATTTACCACACAGTGTGGCCTTGGCTCTTAGCTGTCTTTCCGTCAATACTTACCGCTGAGTGGGTTCTATCAGGGATCGCCGGCGCTTTGATAACAACATGCCTAGTAGTGATCTGGGTATATCTAAGTAGACCCACAGAACCAAGGTAAAAACCTCCCATCCTCATATTTTTCAAAGCTCCCTCCTCTTTCAATAGTGATAACCCCACATTTTGTACAAAATTCCAAAATAGTCACGAGCATCAGCAAAACAGTAATCTTTCTGGAAGTGGCCATTCAACGCCGTCGTTTTCATATGAATTTCAAAATCATTCTTATGCTTACCAGAAACAAAAGCACTCCAAACATTCTTCTAAGACCCTTTCCAGAAATCTTCTTAGAAAAGTAGGCCCCAAGCTGAGCGCCAAAAATCACTCCTATGCAGAGAAAAACTGCATAGCTGATGTGAACATTACCCAATGAAAAGTGCGTTGCAGCCCCGGATATTGAAGTCAAAACCATAATGAACATTGAAGTCGCAACTGTAACATGCATAGGAAAGTTCATTGTGAGATGTAGTATAGGCACCATGAGAGCTCCACCACCTAGGCCTAAGAGACCCGATGAAAGACCACCGAAGAAACTTAACACCAAACCTAAGTTTACATTCGTGTCGTATTCAAAAATGGCGCCGCCAGAGTCCACGATCTTGCGGTGCCAAATCTTTCCTATTCTTGGGATTTGAATATGGTAAAGATTGAATTGAAAAGCCATGCGTAAGGCAACGAAAATTAGGAAAACGCCGAAAATGAGTCCCAAAAGTTTTTCTTCGATAAAGCTGGTTAGATACGCTCCTACGAAGGCTCCTGGAATGGTTGTAATAGTTAGAATCAAGCCAACTTTATAGTCAACTCTCTTTTGTCTCCAATATCCTATGGCAGAGGATAGGGAGGTAAAGACTATCGTTGCGAGGCTCGTTCCAATAGCTTGATGGGAAGAAAAACCGTAGGCCAGAGACAGAAGGGGTACAACGAAAACGCCGCCTCCCACACCGGTCATCGCCGCGATTATTCCAACAAGAAAGGCTATAGACGACAGCAAAGCCATATCGAAAGGTATCAACACTCTCTCTCCACAGAACATATGAGAATAGCAACCTCTGCTCTTAAAAGTTTCAAGCAAATACATACCTAATTGACAGGAGGGATACTTTCACGACTTTTTCCATGGTTGCCAGATGCCCAAAAACATTAACGCTGGGTGTTTGCGTCTCAACCGCCGTTCCAGCTGTTGGAAGCCGAGTTCCTCACGTAGAAGCAGGGGTTGGCGCCATAGCGACCCAAGCCAAAACCAACATTTTCTACGGGATAAACGGTTTAAAACTGTTGAAGGCAGGTTTGTCTCCGCAAGCAGCTCTAGAAGTCATGCTAAAGGAGGACCCAGACAGGGAATCGAGGCAAGTGATTATAATAGACAGCGAAGGAAGAACCGCTGCCTTCACTGGAAAAGAAACCATTGG
>JACUTO010000070.1 GCA_014859755.1 Candidatus Bathyarchaeota archaeon | reverse complement strand
ATAGTCTATTCCCTCGCTGAACTTCCCGCCCATAACCCCAAACAATACGTTGTCGTCTGACCTAGTTAACTGCCCTATCACCGCGTCTCTCTTGGTCTTACGTTGTTCCACGATCTTTTTTCTGTCGTTTTTGATCAGCGGCAGAACGGTGTGCATCAGCCCGTAGCTGGTGAAGAAGACGGCCATGTTACCTTCATTCGCCTCGGACATGGCTTCAATGTAGTCTCTCCATTTCTGAAGCATTTTGTCAGTCCTCTTTTCAAACCTTGACGACACGTCCTCCGCGGCTAAGATCAGCCTGTTCTCAGGTGGGAAAGGAGAATCAAACTCTTTGAGATGGACTCCACCGTGGTCATAGAGCGTCAAGTCTCTGTAGACTTCTGGAGGAGAAAGAAAACCGCTCATCAAGATGCTTCCCCGCGCCTGCTGCAAAACAGAATCTGTTATCTCCCTCCCATCGAAGCTCCTGACCTCCAAAACGATTCTGTCCCTCCAGTCCCTATGAACCAAATGGATATAATTCGTTCCAACCTTTTCGAAGAAGTTCTTCATAAACTCGCCCACCCGGTGGTTGTAGCTGAAGATCCTCTCGTAGCCCAGCTCCCGGCGCGTCTCTCGCACATGTTCTCCGTATTCATGAAGCGTTTCTGCAGCTTCGGAACCAGACGCTCCACTTTGGTCAAGAAACAGGTCGCCAACTTTCTGGGGGTCAAGCTGCTTAAGCTCTTCCTTTTCTAAAGCTTCTTGGGCGCGCTGAAAGATTTCAGCGTTTAACACGCTGAGATACTCTTGAACTGACGGCAGAGCATCGTGTTCGAACGTTTCGGTTTCTCTGAGAGCTCCCTCCAACGTGTTTTGTGTCAGTCGGTCAGAAAGTAGCTCCCTAGAAAAGGCTGGGAGGTTGTGCGCCTCGTCTACAACGAGGTAAACGTTAGACAAGCTCACTCCGAAGCTCTTCAGTAGTGCTTCCCTAACCGCCGGGTTGAAGACGTAGTGGTAGGTTCCAAGGAAAATGTCTACTCGATCGAGAACCCGTTTTAACGCCTCGTAAGCGCAGAACCCCTGCCTAGACATCCGCCTAACAGTCTCTCCCGGAGCAAGAATTTTTCGGGCGCAGTCCAGGGCTAGTTCTTCAGCTTCCTTCTTCTTCCTGTTTATGTTCCAATAAAATTTGCAATAGGGCTTGGTGGAGGACTCGCAGTTTTCCTTCAGCCTCCTGCACTCCTCGAGAAAGTCGAAGTAGGAGAGGTCGCTTTTTCTGCGCAGCGGACACATGTCCTGTTTGCTGAAGAGGGATACAGCTGAGGGATTACGCTCTAATGCTCTTAACTCTTTGAGATAAATGTGTAGTTGGCTTCTGGTTCTAAAACAGATCAAGAGTTTGTTCTCTCCAAGCTGGGGTAGAACAGCCAGCAGGGAGCCTAGAGACTTTCCTATACCGCAGGGAGCGCTTCCCAGAAAAACTTCATTGCTTTTAATGGCCTCAGACGCTTCCTCGATAAACTTCATCTGTTCCTTCCGCACTTCGTAGTCTTCAGGAAGCCGGTTCCATTCTGAAGCTTTGCCTCTCACCCTCCCTTTCACTGCCTCGCCGACTCTCTTAGAGAGTTTAATGACCTCCCTCTCAGACAACAGGTATGTTCCGCAGCTACGGCAAAACCGACTCTGTTCAAACTCTTTATGGGAATATGTTCTTCCACATCTTCGGCAAGCATAGGTTCGAGCCAACTTACTCACAGATCATAGCTTAGAACAAAGAAGTATAGATTGATTTCCATTCCTTTAACTTGCCTTTTGCACGCGCAAGATGGCTAGAGCGAAGCGAAATCCTGCGATGTTTCAAGACTCGAACAAGATTAACCAGATTTTTACCGCGTTTGAACCTTATCTTGAAACGAATTTATTCCCTTTGATGAAGAACCTTAGTTTCCTCTCTAGATCCTTTCTTACGCCTATTCTATGGGAACTCCCTATTTCGAATTCCATTTTGGTGTTTGCGATGACGATTTTGCTTTCACATGAAGTAACTGGAACCCCATTTAAGTCCTTATTGATCTTTAATGCTATTGTGAGTTTTCCAGGGCCGTTCGTTAAGCTAAACAGTTTTTTAACTGGTCTATTTTTCTTCATAACCTCTATTCCTTTCGTCGGCTCCACGGCTCTAATCAAAACAGCGCCTATCTGGTTCGGCTTGTGAGCGACTATGTTGAACATCCAATATTTGTGGACGTTATAGATGAAAGCTCTTCCTGGTTCGTTCCGCATAGGCTTATTATAATTTTTTATGCCGTGATAAGCACGAGAGGCTGGATCATGTAAGCCATAATAAGCTTCAGTCTCCACTATCATACCTTCCAGGAAATTCTTGCCTAATTCTCTGATCAACCTCTTACTCAATAACTCCCTTGCAACGGTCTCTGGGTCTCTCTCGTAAAATTCTCTAGGCAAAATCTCTCCAGGGAACAAGAATCACATCTCCGTTTCAAGTCTTTCAATAGCACAAACGTTGTAACAAAAACGTTCAAAATCAAGATGCACGCGCTATCAGTGAGCCATCATTTTATCGTCATATTTTTTGAGATGCCGTGTGGCTTCAGAGACGTCCATGAACAGGTTGCTGACTCGTTCCACATCTTTGATAGCAACATCTTTGCGGTTAGCACTTTTGGCGTTTTGAGCAGCTAAACTTAGCAGTTGAACCGAGTATCGTAAAGAGGTCTTAGCTCCAACTTCTGTGATTTTTTCTAACGCGTTTTCTTTAATGTTTATTTTTTCCTCTTTGGATCGTGTTTTCAGGATTTCGCGAATGCTGTCGGCGTCGTAATCCTCAGTTCCGATGATTACTGAGCGGTCAACAAGGTCGAGAGGGAAGCCCATTGGACTTTTGACGTCGGTGCCCCGGATGGTGGTGACACCTCGATTCGTGGCTAGAATGATGATTGGCACAAGCTCGCTTTCGATAGCTCTACCTAAGAAGCTGAATGCTTCCAAATCTAGAAGATGCGAGTCGTCAATGAACAAGACGCCCGGATGGATGAAAGCTTTTTCTTCATCTATCATTTTTTTAACTGCTTCATCCACGGCTGTGCGGACTTCGGTGTCTATTTCTTTGGTTGCTGTGCTTCCCATGAACAGGGAGAAAATCCCTCCTCCTAATCTTTGGCGGGCATTGATTTCGTCCATATCTGCTAAGGTCAAAGTGTAAACGAATTCTTTCTCTTTAAGCACATTTCCTTGAGGGCGAGGGATTTTTTTCCTAGTGTCTATGTCATAGGTTTTTCCTTTAGTGCTTTCCATACTTATGCCAAGATTAACTACTCTTCCACTTTCGGCGTCGATTTGTATTATATATCCTTCTGATATGTTCTGCTGAATGACCTGTTGAGCTATGGTGGACCCTGCTTCGATGGTTTTCTCCTCATCCTGAGTTTTCAGTGTGAGTCTGATGCTTTCAGGAACCTTCTGGTAAGGATTGTAGGGATGGGCGGCGGTTCTTACGTCCATGCTGGTAAGTTCTCCTTCGTAGACTTTGCGCATCTCATGAATCTCCACTCCAATGCATTTTCTTATAGCTTCGATAAGGATCTCTGTTTTCTTGCGTTCGCTACTGTATATTTCACTTCCACTCATCTGGATGAAGGGTACATTTTCGCCCAGTTCTTTGGATATTGCCACCGCAATCGCTGTCTTTCCTGTTCCAGGGGGACCAGCGAAAATTACGGTTTTGCCGCTTAACTTTCCCTCTTTTATCATCTGAACAACAAGACCGGCAGCCTCTCTAGCTCTTTCCTGACCAACCATTCCATCCTTTATTCTAATCGCTTTCAGGTTTTCATCTAATCCTAAACCCTTGATGTGGGTGTGTGCGCCAATTCTTTCAAATCTGGTTGCCGGACGCGTCGGCAATTCCTTAATAGCCGCCATAAGTGTCACCTAATAGAATGCAAAATCGCATGTAAAAAGAAAGAACTAAAATATAAACTTCACTTTTCAACCTTTTTAGCGCGCCCGCAATAAGCCTGTTTTGGGCTTATTTACTTCCGATTTCACGCGCATTTTAAATAGATAACAATGGTGAATTACAATCGTTAGGTTCTAGGAGGTTTTAGAGTTGACCGTAAAAACAAAGCAACTTTCAATCCACACTAGGGGAGAAGGTGACATTTTAGATGTTACCGGCGCGGTTGCTGAAGCTGTGGTTGAAACTAAGTTAAAGAATGGAATTGTAACGGTTTTCGTACCGGGATCCACAGGAGCGTTAACAACGATCGAGTATGAACCGGGACTGTTGAAGGACTTTCCAAATATGCTCGAGCGTGTAGCGCCGAAAAATTTGGTGTATGAGCACGAGAAAAGATGGCATGATGGTAACGGGCACTCGCATGTGAGAGCTTCTCTGATAGGACCTAGTCTGACCGTGCCGTTTGCTAATGGAAGATTGACCTTGGGGACTTGGCAACAGATTATTTTCATGGAGTTAGACGTTCGTAGCCGAGTTAGAAACCTAATCTTACAGATTATAGGAGAATAAACTTCGAATGGGGACTAGTTGCTATGTGCACACGTGGCAACACCTAAGATTTGTTTAACTTCCTTCGCTTCAATGTCCCTGACCAAAAATTTCTTTCGTCTTGAACTAAACCCAGAGACAATCTCTACTCTTCTCTTGAAAAGTCTTGAAAGTTCCTTCATCAACTCTCTGTTGACTCTGCCTTTCACCGGAGTTTCTCGACAAAACACTACGAGTTCACCTTCCTCAGTCTTTATTTGGAACCGCTTTGAGTTGGGCTTAACGTACACGTCTAAGACTATTCCCTGAGCAGTTTTCCACAGTTTCATGTCATTGTCACAACTTTCTAACTCAAAAGAGGATTTAGAGGTTTACGTGCGCTTACACGGGGAGTAGGGGCTGTTCGTAGTTTGCTGCGAGATTCCTCCCAACAAACGTCACTCAGAATAACGTCAATATCACGGTCGCAAAGCCCGTGATGGGTCTACTACTTTCTCATCTCATACAAGCCATTTAGAGAGTAGACCTCTTTCCACACAGTTTCGAAGCGCTCTTTGTCGACATGCGGCTTCTTGATCATTCGAAGTAGAATCTCCTGCTGTTGCTCGGTAATACTCTGTTTCGAGTAGAGCTGGAGAGCATACATAGAGAAGTCGCGAACGATGAAGTCAAAGATTTGGTCGAGCAAAGCGTCACTTATGTCGTAGATTCTTGCATTCTCAATGATTAATTGCCCGTAGACTACCAGTGTGAATAGTTCACCCAAATTCAACAGGAAGTCAAGGTCCTTTGCCTGTTCATCAGGTGGGGTTGCTTGAGTCATGAACTCGATGAAGACTTCCAGCTGCTCTTTGAAGATGTTCACGTTTGGAAGATCGACACTGCCATAGGCGATTCTGTAGTCATGGAATCGGATTAGGCTAAGACCCTTCGTGATGCCCTGATTGAAGAGAAAATCATCGTCTTTGGCATCATCAACCCTTGGAATCTCGGGGAACTCTTCCGGCATGAAGAAGTAGGCGGGCATGAACTTGATGATCTGCGCCATGTTCACGTGAACCGTTCCTTCCAGCTTCGGCAACGTTCGAATGTCTCTTGCTGCTTGGGAGAAGTATGTTTCTGCTTCAAATCCGCGGGCGGCAATGACATCCCACAGCAGGTTGATTACATCCTCTCCCTGACTCGTCACCTTCATCTTGACTATGCTATTGTAGAGGATGTATCGCCTGTCTTTAGGAGAGGCAGTCCGCATGTAGTCTCCGGCGCGCAGCGCGAACAGTTTCATTGCTACAAGACGGGTGTATGCATCTACGAATAGCTGTCTGATGTGCGGGAAGTCCGTGACATACATACCGTAGAGGTTGCGGTTGGCTGCGTGGGTGATAGCTTCGTAAAACGCGTGGGTACAAATTCCAATCGACGCCCAGCCAAGGTTATACTTGCCTACGTTAACCGTGTTGAGCGTACAATCCCATGCGTCTCGCCCTTTCGAGAGGATGTCTGCTTCGGTTATGGGATAATCGTTGAGCTTGAATTCAGCAACGTATGACTGAGCATTCACCAAGTTTCTCACACACTCGTATTTCTCGTGTTGGGAGTCTACTACAAAGAACACATAGTTGCCATACTTCTCGTCTTCCAGGTCGCTGGGTTTGTCCGTCTTCGCGAAGATGGAGACAAGGCTGGCTTTGTTTCCGTTGCCGATGTAGTACTTGCTGCCCTCAGCCTCGTACTCGCCATCGCCAAGTACCTTGAGCAACGTTTCCGTCGAATATAGATCCGCGCCGTGTTCTTTCTCACTCAGGCCAAAACCGAATATCCCGCCCTCCTTGAGCAGCTGGGCGGTCTTCTTCTTCACGTCCTCATTCTTGCTCATCCATATCGGACCTAGTCCGAGAATGGACACCTGCCAAGTATACCAGTAATGCAACCCATAGAAGGCAAGTATCTCGTTGAACTCCATTATGCGCCAGGTATCCCAACGGGAGTCAGCATCGCCGTATCCCTTTGGCGTCAATAGCTTGGCGAAGATCTCCTCCTTTTTCACAAAATCAAGAAAGTCCTGATACCAGACTCTTTCATGGTCGTCATTCTTCAGCTTGACCTTTCCTTTGTTCTCAAAGAACTCTATCGTCTTCAGCATGATGTCACGGGATTCTTCATCCGGATACTCACGAGTGTGTTTGTGGGGATTCAACAAGAGCATATTCTCACCTCTTGTCAAGGAGTCCAGTGCCTAGTTCTTAGTAATATGTATTCTGGCGTTCGTGCGTGCTTATGCCTTTCTAGGGCCTGTCGAAGTAAATGCTTTTGCCCTTCGCAGAAATCGGAATCCCAATAATGACTGTTGCTCCAGGCAGTAAATTCAGCCGCCTCGCCGCAGTTCCAATCCGATACATTATCCGGTTGTCAACATTAAGAAGACTAGCTGTTTTCGCGGCAGACCCTAACGCGATTCCAAGATCAAGAGCTTTAAAAACACAAGTTGGCCCCACGAAGTCTAGACCCGCCTTTTTCTCTGCTTCATCGAATTCACTGCAAGTGGCGTAGCCGCAGGCTCCGCAGTTCATTCTGAGACTCCATGTTCCCTGAACGCCTATCAGCACCACAGCCTCGGAATCCTTCAAGTTCTTGGCGTCTCGCTTGAATCCCTCGATTTTTCTTTCCTCACCTATTTTATCCATTTCCTCCGCCAAAGCTTCTTTTTCTTTTCCAAAGACAACCGCTGTCAGGATGTCGTCTACACCGCCGGATTTCGGGGCTGTCCTAGCTGAAACAAGCATCAGCCTAGAGGCGTGTAGCAGTGCCTCCTTTTCACCTTCATCGCTTCTGATTATGGGCATGATTTTTCACCTTTCCTTCTAACCTCCATCTCTTGTGTAGGTGGATCAAGTATAAAGGGCTGAAAAATTGAGAAGATAAACGTTGTGCAAGTCTGCAGAAAAGGGTGCCTTCAAAGGTGGTCTTTGTTTGGGTCAAGGTAACC
>JACUTO010000069.1 GCA_014859755.1 Candidatus Bathyarchaeota archaeon | reverse complement strand
GCTGTTTGCAGAGGCGTTCCAACCAATTTCATAATATTTCTTACCGCTCTGTCCATTGTCAGCGTGCTTCCAGCAAAGTCACCGGATTCTAACCTAGAGACACCATCCTTCACAATGATGCGTTGTTTGCCTAGCGCATATTCGCCGTCAGGCATACCTGCCGCTCGGATGGCATCGGTGACTAACACTACTTTTTTCGATCCTTTGACTCGAGTGAGAAGGTTCATAGCGGCGGGATGAACGTGGATGCCATCGCAAATTAGTTCTGCTGTCAGTTCGTCATGAACAAGAACCGCTCCTACCACGCCGGGTTCTCTAGGGTCAAAACCGCTCATTCTGTTAAACATGTGAGTTGCATGCCGAACGCCGTGCTTTATGGCGTCTACCGTTTGGGTGTAAGTGGCGTTTGAGTGGCCAATTGAAGCCGCTGTTCCTAATTCTCTCAGTTTCTGTATCAACATTTTGGATCCTTCAAGCTCAGGGGCTAGTGTCACAATCCTTACAGCATGGTCAGAGGCCTCCCATATCTCCTCAAATTCATCCATGGAAGGGAGTCTAACATAGTTGGCGTCGTGAGCTCCACGTTTCTCAAGATTGACGTATGGGCCCTCCAAATGCGCTCCTAAGACCTCTGCACCATCTGTTCCTTTTTCCATTGCCGTCTTCACAGCTTTAACGGCTCTCAACAGGTCAGAACGAGGTGCGGAGATAGTTGTGGGAACGAAGGATGTTGTTCCGTGGCTTACCAAAAATTTCGCTATTTCTTTGACCGCCTCGTAAGACGCATCCATGACGTCTCTTCCTTTGCCACCGTGAACGTGGATGTCAACAAAGCCAGGTGCAACAATTTTGCCTGAAGCATCTATCACTTTGGCACTTCTCGGCACTTTTACGCGGTTTTTCTGTCCAACTGCTGTGATTTTTCCGTCTTCAAAAACAACTACGCCCTTTTCTATTGCTTCGGATGGAGTTATCACCATACCGTTTTCGATTACAACGGTCTTTTTCATCTAGCTCTCCCTTCATATCATGAGGCATCTTCTAAAACTAAAAGGCTTAGGGCATATAGAAGCGGCTGTTACATAAATTTATTTTCACCATTCTTTAACTTTCAGATGCCTCTTCTGCAACTTTCGAGGTCGAGAATGATGTTTATATATCAGTTAAACTAAAATAGTGGCGCATGATGCTCTAGATAGGAAACATGAGAAATATTTCCAGAAAACATTCATAGGATGCTTCCGGACCGACCATTTAAATGAGATAAAGGAGATTTACTTCGGATATGCCTGAGAAAGCGATTTTATACGAAGATGTGGATGGAACCACCTACGAGGTTGAATTACCCCTAACCTCCAATGTTGATCCAGAGGAGATCAGGGAGGAGCTTGGTGTCCCATCTTACGTAGACATGAGTTACTTCCCGATGAAAAGTGCCATGGTCTCTATTTGGGCGGCTCTCAACGCAAAAGAACTCCATAAACGATATCCTGAAGCTTTCAAGAAGAGGGTTAGTAAGAAACCCATCCCGGTTCTGCTGTTCGGTGGGGCTGCCGTCAAAATTCACTGTAAAGATGCGAATGACCGGGGTCCGTTGTCGAGAAAAATAAAGGACACGGATTACATAGTTCCCAAAAAGCAGGGATTGGATTTCTACAAGCTTCTTTTAAACATGGATAGAGCCTTTGGAACCTGCTATAAATCTTTTGCAACCATGAATGATAGGCGTTTCATTGCGTGGAGGCATGGGGAAAGGTACAGAGTTACCACTATTGAGGGGGTAGCAGAGGGAGGAATTCCGATGGTGGGAGTGATGGATATCCTCTGCGATCGCATAGATTTGAGGCATGAAATAAACGTTAAAGATGCCTTTGAGAGGTACAAAGAGAATCTGTACACGATTGGTTTAGAATATTTGATACTGTCTAAAACCCAATTCATCATGGACTACCCAAAAGAGAACCTCGACAAACTTGCAGAATACGGGCAAGAGTATAGAGTACTACCATACTCCTACTATGCAGACGACAAAGTTGTCCTCGGAATGGAGGATAAAGACGTAAAAGACGTTTGCGCGATCTTTTTGGATCATTCGATTGGAAATGGAATAGGAGAGATAAGCTCAGATAAGCTCAGAAAGGTTTTGAAGAAGGATCAAAAACTTGCTCTGACAACCACACTAAATCTCGCAAACCTGGCGGAAAAACCTGATGTACTTAAAAGATGGGTGAAAAAAAGCGAGGCTGCGACTATTACGGATAGGATCCAAGCCCTTCTGAAAGGTCTGCCCAAAGTTGACAAGAAGTGGGATAAACCTTGGTGGAATACTGCTGTCGAAACTCCTGTCATAGAATAGAGTCTATTCTCTCTTCAGTATTTGCTTAATTGCGTTGTAAGCTTCTTTTCTGGAAAGCCCTACTTTCGAGAGCGGTATATCGAATGTTTCTTCCTTAGAGTATAGTCGGATGTAAGTCTCACGTTGTGGGGTAATATGGATTGAGACGTCTGTGTAGTTAGACCACCTACCCTCAACGAGGTTCGTGCCTTTCCAAAGTTTAAACCCTGTACTATTCAACGAGAAAACGGTGTGATACCGTCTCTTGTAGATTGGATAGGCTGCTATGATTGAGAAGGCGAGCATGATCAAGAGAGCCAAAACCATATTTGTATATACCCCGAGGAACAAGAGTGCAACTAAGAAAAGTGTACCCAACGAGAATACGATGGCGACGCTTTTCAGGTAGTCCGGTACGTTGAGTGGCTCAAATCTTGCTTCGGTTAATTTCAAGTTTTTCTTGAGGGATCTTCCAAGCACGTTGTTTGATGAGATTTCTTTCTTCGAAGCGAGACTGTAAGCCGCTACGCCTACTCTTTCGTCTGCAAGATTCAAAACGATGTTTTTTACATTTTTCTCTATGGGTTTGGCCTGAACTAATGTGATGAATATCCAGTCATCGGCACCAAACTTGCGTTTGCATGATAAAATAAGTTTTCTCAGAGATTTGACGCTGAGTTCGGTGGATGTGTAGAGTAGAAAGTGAATCTTATACTTTGGCGTTACGAAAAATGAGAATATCCGGGAGAGGAAGAATCCTTTCTCTGTTAGACTTCCCACAGCGTATATAGGAATTACGAAGTCGCCTAAAGTGTAGTCTCTGTAGATTTCTTTGAAATTTGCTAACCATGTTAGATTTCCCTTGGCTAGTCGCTCTTCCATCATATCAGTGATGAAACCTAATTCTTGAGACACGTAGCACACCAGATACTTGGGTACTGGAAACTAAAAAGAAAGGGGGGTGAAGTTATTTAAAGCTACTCTGGTGGGATGCTTATGTATAGGGTTCTCATGTCGATGCCTTTGGTTGTGTTTCTGTACATGTAGTAGATGTATAGCAGTATTCCAACAGCGATGCAGCCCCAGAAGCCGATACTGCTTGCTAGGTCTCCGGTACTTGCAGGTGTAAAGATAAAGCCAATAGATTCCTTTACGAATGTGAACAAACAGTAGCCTGCGGCCAGCGTTGCAATAGCACCGAATCCTACCACAGTTCCTACCGAATGTTTGACTGCAGCTCTGTCATAGATTTCTTTTCTCTCCAGCGGAAGCAGCATGCACGATACACAGAAGAGGGTTAGGAAGACCGCATCGTATATGTCGGTTCCAACCACTCCTGCAAACGCAGTATACTCCCCTAAGCCACCAACGTTTGACTCGGCTATGCATCCAATGATTCCGAATATTCCGGTGATGATCAGTGACCAAGTTGGCGAGTGCCATCTCTCGCTGACTTCTGCTAGCTTCTCAGGCATCATTCTGTCAAAGGACATGGCGAACATTGTTCTAGATGCGACTAGGAGGAACGGTGGTATATCGTTTGCAAGCCATACTACGCCGGCAAAGGCGATTAGCCATGAAAGCCATCCTAAGCCCATGCCTCTAGAGATGAGGGATGCAATCCCGGTGCTCCATGCGGCTTGGAAGTTAGGAATCGCGGCGTCGCGTGCCGCAATTTGCGCATCGGTTAAGGGTCCATAGCTTAGCCAAGAGTATGATTGGAAGAAACTCCATTCGTGTCCAGCGGCGTCCGTAAAGGTTTCCACGCCCAGAGTTGATATTGCTGAAAATGACGAAGCCCCTAGGTAGATTAGCATTATTATGAAGCCAGAGAAGAGAACTACCATCGGAAGCTTTTTGTTCGCTTCTTTGACCTCTCCGGCGATGAAGGTCACTGAATACCATCCCATGTAAGCCCAGAAGGATCCTGCAAGTGCGTATGAAAAGGCGTCGTAGAAAGTTGCTATATTCGCAGGCTCTGTCATTCCTGAATCTACTGCGAGGGTGTTGAACGTCGATACTGGTGCTTCCATAACCGTTTCTACGCCCTTTGCGACGACGCTTGGGTCCATGGCGCCAGCGATCCACATGGCGAAGAAGGCTATTGTGATTACAAGCGTAGGCCAGAACATTACGTGCATGAGCCAACCGTAAAGTCTTACCCCGAACAGAGCAAGTGCCGTAAAGATTATGATGATTACGACCCCTCCTATAAAGAGGGTCGTTGCGTCAAAGAATACGACCGTTGGTGCTAGGGCGATGTTATAGAATATCATGACCGCTTCAAAGACCGCTACCCCGATTAGTCCATAGGAGAAAGCTTCAGCAAGGAACATTAGCCAACCTGCGTTATATCCCACCACTGGATGGATAACCCTTGAAATGGTTACATATCCGCCACCGGATCTTGGCATAGCAGCGGTAACGTATCCAGCTGCGTAGCCCGTGATCATGACTAGTATGCCGCAGATTAGGAAAGCCCAGAATATGGCTGGAAGACCGAGTGGAAGCTGATCCGTTGGCACTGGTCTCGGACCGGTGAATTGGAATGCTCTCTTCTGCCATCCTAAGCCGACAACGTGAGACATGATGATGATCACACCAAGCATAAAGCCTACTTCTCTGACTAGCCCAGTAGCCTCTCTAGCGAACAATCCAGGTTTAGTTTCACCCATCTTTTTATCCACCTTAGTTGTTCAAACGCTCTTTCCATTTGACCTTTAGAGAATTTAAGATTTTCCTTAGCAATGTGTAAACTTAAATATCCCCATCACTCTCAGAAATATAGAATTGAGTTAGGAATGGTCTGATTGACACCTCTATTCAGAAAGAAGGACAAAAAAACAACGATTCTCTTCGCCACCGACATGCATGGATCCGAAGGGGTTTGGAGAAAATTTCTAAACGCCTCATCCATGCTGAAAGCAAACGTAGCCATCTGCGGAGGAGACCTAACCGGAAAGATGATCGTTCCCATCATTGAAAAGAAAGATGGAAAATACGCTTACTACCTGATGGGAAAAAATCATCTAATCGACTCAAGCAGATTGGAAAAAGCAGTCAAGGACGTTCGAGGGATAGGATACTACGCATATTTGACCAACGAAAAAGAATTCGAGGAAATGAGTAAAAACCGCGCAAAAGTAGATGAAGTGTTCTCCGAAGTCATGAACTCGACGCTGAAAAACTGGCTCGACCTAATCCGCGAGAAAGTTCCAAACGAAACCCGAGTGATCGTGTGTCCTGGAAATGACGACAGATTTCCAGTGGACGACTTGATTAGAGATCACCCAGACGTAATTAATGCAGAGGGAAAGGTGATAGACATCGACGAATCCCATGAGATGATAAGCACGGGTTGGGTTAACCCCAGTCCCTGGAATACCACCAGGGAAGAGGACGATGAAAAACTCGAGACGAGACTGGAAAAATACATCTCTCAACTAAAAGACACAGAATCAGCCATATTCAACTTTCACGCTCCACCCCACCAAACCAAGTTGGACGAAGCCCCATTGCTCGACGATGACCTGAACCCCGTGATCCAAGGAGGAAGAGTCATAATGGTTCCAGTGGGCTCCAAAGCCGTTAGAAAGATGATCGAAAAGTACCAACCTTTCCTAGGATTACATGGACACATACACGAGGCATCTGGCTCAATCAAAATCGGTAGAACATACTGCGTCAACCCTGGAAGCGAATATGCGGAAGGAATTCTGAGGGCGTTTCTAATCGAATTCAAGGGCAACAAGATCATCAGGCTCCAAAGAATAGAAGGCTAAAGGAGAATACGGGTAAATGTCTTGGATGCTCGATAAAGAAATTAGGAGAGAACTGCCTGAAGACTGGAAAGGCATGGTTCCAACAAAAGTGTTTCTCCAGGAAGCTGAAACCATAGTTGAGGAAGCTGAAAAGAAGGGCATAATCCTCAGAATTATGGGCGGATTAGGGGTAGCGATGCACTGCCAAGAGTTCAGGGACTTCGCAATGAAACTCGGCAGAACGGGAACAGGAGTTGTGAAAGGCCAAGAATACAGCGACATAGATTTCATGTCTTACCGCAAACACAGGAACAAGATCAAGGATTTCTTCAGTGACATGGAATACGCCAAGAGAAGGGCAACTCTTTCTTCAGCCGCTTCTGAGAGACAAATATACTATCATCCAAAGGGCTGGTTCTACGTGGACGTATTCTACGACAAGTTAATAGTAGCTAATCATCCAGTGGACTTCAGAGGAAGACTTGAACTAGATCATCCAACCATCACTGTAACCGACATGCTACTTGAGAAAATACAAATGTGGGAAGCATTTAGCGCAAAGGATTTGAAAGACTGCCTAGTTCTACTGAGGACCCATAAAATTGAGGAAAAAGGAGAAAAGGAAAGTATAGACGCCTCATACATAGCTAAACTCCTATCAGGAGACTGGGGATTCTGGTACACCGCCACCACCAACCTCAAAAAAATCAAGAGGTTTATTTCAGAGATAGACAAGTTGGGCGCAGAAGCCGAAATTGATTCCAGCCTTTTTGAAAAAGAAGACAGAGAGGAAATAATTGGAAAAATAGAAAGCCTGCTGGAGAGGATAGACAGAGAATCAAAATCCTTCAAATGGAAAATGCGATCTAAAGTCGGGACGACAAAAAGATGGTATAATCCCGTTGAGAGGGAAGAAACAGTGGGTGGATTCGGAATCTGGGAAGCCATCCTCCCAAAAGAATAATCTGAACCAGAGTTCAGAGTTTCCGTAGATGAAAAGATGAAATAACGCGACTTCTATTTGTAGTCGAGCGCCAAAGCATGAATTTAAGTAATCTCACGAAAAATAGAGTGTTAGAGGTTATCGTCTTTGACCGCATCTGGAAAATTTAACTCTGACAGCATTTTTAGAGCTTATGACATAAGGGGTGTTTTTGGGGAAGATTTGACAGAGCAGGTTGCGACCAGAATAGGAGCAGCTTTTGCAACTTTCTTAGGGGAAGACAAAGAAGTGTTGGTTGCCAGAGACGTTAGATTAAGCGGAGAAAAACTTAGAAAAGCTCTGGTCTCTGGTCTCCTTTCACGTTGCAACGTTACGGATGTTGGCATCGTTCCAACACCTCTACTCTATTTTGCAATAAATCGCCTTCAAAAGGACGCGGGAATTATGATTACTGCGTCTCATAATCCGCCAGAATGGAACGGGTTTAAGGCGTTTAGTCGG
>JACUTO010000068.1 GCA_014859755.1 Candidatus Bathyarchaeota archaeon | reverse complement strand
CGCCTTCCACCATCTCCCAATTTTTCAAGCAGCAAATCCACCACGTCCGTGTGTTTCCTTATTATTTCAGCCACCCAACGTCCTGCTTCCACGCGCGGTCCAGAAATTGTGTGCACTGCTCCGAGATGCTTTTGCAAAAACTTCTCACACTCCACCTTCTTCCTAAGGGGCGGACCAAGATGCTTTTTTATAAGCGGAAGAAAACGGCTTTCCACCTCAAAAATGAACACGTTTAGGTTTTCTTCATTGCTCCACACACAGTCACGCATAACATTGAAGTCGTGCTGTTGAAGCGTTTTTCGCAACGACCTCCGAGACTTATAGAGTTGCCCCCAAAGAACATCCGGCACTGCGGTGACTTTTCCAAATTTTACAAACACGATGGCTGATCCGCGAGCTTTGATGGTGCGAACAAGCCTTTTGGCGTCGAGGGCTTCTATCTTCTGCGGATAAAAGAATTTCATGTGCGAAGTTTTGAGAAATGCCCTGGCTGCGGCAACGAACTCTTCTAATCTTTCTTTTCTAACGGCAGCCGCGGCGTTTCTTCCCTTGTCTACGGGATCCACTATCACGAGTGGTTCTTCAAAAATTTTCTCTGCCTCTTTCTCTCTTTCTTTGTAATAGCCCTCGTAATCGATGAGCGTTTTTTCTTTCCAGTCTGCAGCTGATTTCAAAACTTCAACGAAGGATCCATAGTTGAGGGTGAGAAGCTCGCAAAGGTATCCGCTGAAGCCTCCAACCTTTATTTCTGCTCCGTAAACGCCCACGCCCTTCATGAACCTTTTCAAAAGCCTTACCTCTCCACACTTCAGTTCATCTAAGAGGGGCTTAACATAGTCTGTGTGGAAAGGCGTCCGATCCGTAGCGCTGATCCATTCACCCCGCTTTACTCGGTAACACGGCACTATGTTTATTCGAACCTCATCAATTATGGCCTCTAGATAGGGATGCTCTGCAAATCTTTCGATGTGTTTGAAGCCCTCAGTGGCTTTTCTTGCGATTTCCAGACAGATGGTTCCGAAGGCTTCACGGGGCATTGTGGTTGGCACGCGCACAAAGATGTCAATGTCCGGTTCCTCGCTAAGCCATGTATCCTTCGCAACAGATCCTTCCACCCGGACCTCGGCTTCTACTCCCGCATCCTCCGCTGCCTCTCTAACCTTCTGGGTCAACTCCTTTGCCAACGTGTGAATATGCTCTCTCTTTTTACGGCTTGGAGTAATTCGCTTAAGAACGTCGGCACAGATCTCTTCAAGAAGAGGGGTCATGATCCACCACTAGGAGTTTTTCTCTGTGTTAGTTTTTTGGCCGCCGCGAACCTCTCTTAAAGTTGTATAAATGGGGCCTTTCGGTGTTAAAACGCTTTTCTTAAGCCTTAAATAGTCAGCATTAATGACGCCAAACTCGTAATCTGCTAGGTCCTCGACGCATCTGACAAGTTCGGCTTTGTGTCTTCCCGTTCTTACGCGAGCGATTGTTAGGTGGGGGCTGAAGCCTTTACTGTCTGGTTTGAAGCCCAGTCTTCTGAGGCGAGGTTCTAACTGATTAAAAACGTTCACAAGCTCGTCGGCGCCCTTCCGGATTCCAGTCCAAACAACGCGGGCATATCTTAAACTGGGAAAAGCGCCTAAGCCTCTGAGTTCTATGTCAAAGGGAGCGAAGAAAATTTGTTTCATCTCTTTATGAATCAAGTCCGCCATGGGTAGGGATATGTTTCCTAGGAATCGCATGGTTACATGAATGTTTTGAGGCTTAACCAGTTTCAAATCGGCGCCTGTATTAACAAGCATGCCTTGAACCTCGGACAGTCGTCTAACTACCAGTTCATTGTCGATGTCGAAAGCGATGAAACTTCGAATAGTCTCAGACATGACAAGTCCTCTTGCTAATTCTAGCAAATCTATTTTAATTAATATATTCTTTCGCGCGCACCATTTTGATAACTTTTAGGAAGACATTTTCCAGTTGCCGCGCGCGCATATTTTGGGTCATTATTGGCCGTTCATAAAATTAAAAACAATTCTGTTCCAACTATAATTCCGAAACGGAGGTTAGAAATCGTATGTCAGAATATCTGCTTCTTCTTCGACTCAGCAAGGCGAAACTTTTGGAAACAATCGATGCTCTGAGGAAATTACCCAGAAATCCAAGCCCAGGGGTTGACCTAGACTATACAATGAATATTTTCGGAACTTGGCACGTCGCTGTTTGGTTTAGCTCCAACAACTCTACTCAAGCTATAGAATTCATAAACAAAAAGATAGGTCAAATTCCAGGTGTGATCGACGCCTTCCCAGTAGCTACTTTCCCCCACAAGGGAAAATTAGACAAGGAATCCTAGAAACTGCCTAATTCAAACGAATACGTCGGTTCAAAGGGAAAAAGAAGTCACTACCAGCCCTGGTTTCGTCTCAACTTCTTAACTCTGCCTAATATCCTTCGGGGAACTTTCTCATCAGTCAAGTTTCTGATAAAAATAACATCATTTGGGTGCAGGTGGAATGTTAAATTTATTTGGAGTTTTTCTGCTTCTAAGAAGTTTTTGATGGCTTCGTCGAGTTTTCCGTCTTCAAAATCAAGGTCAATCAATGTGTGAATAGTCTTCCTCAACGCATTCTTAACTTCATCAAAACTTTTTTGATTCACTGTTGGTTCCAATCCAGTGCATTTTACATGAAGGAACCGTGATAATTGAGATAAGCATTATTTCGGAAAAGGGAATATGAAGATTTTCAATATTACTCGTTCATGATATGCGCGCGCATGACTAGACAAATGTTGAACCTAGAAAGTATACATAGCAACGAAGACGAAGAGGAATAACAGGATTATTTACTTTCTTAGCGTCTCTGATAGCAGGTAGCAAGATGTGCTTCCAGAAAATCGATTAATCGTTTTCTCCTTTCCTTCAAACTGGATTCTGTGAAAATGATCTTAACATTACAGTTCTCGCACTCCAAAAAGTCGCCTCGGTTTGGATATTCTACGTGCTCCATATCATCACAGCCGACACGTTACAGTATATCTTATGTCTTAATATATCAATTATTTCTAGCATCGATATATGTCCAAAATTTGACATTTTTTGCAGTGAATAGGTTTAAATGCGCGCGGTAGTAGACTTTGGTTTTATAACTTCTAACTTAAGGTTATACAGCATGGAGGACGACGGAGAGATAACGCTAATGAAAGAAAGAATCGTCTTGGGCGTGGCTGGAATGCCTGGCGCTGGAAAGGGTACTGTTAGGGAGGTCATTCAGAAAATGGGCTATCCCGTAGTGGTGATGGGAGACGAAATTAGAGAGGAAGCCAAACGAAGGAACCTTAAACCAACACCGGAAAACCTAGGCATGATTATGCTCAAACTTAGAGAGGAGGAGGGACCAGCTGCCGTAGCTAAGCGATGTATACCGAAAATGGAGAAGGTGAAAGAGAAAGTTGTTGTCGAGGGCATCCGGAGCCTACATGAAGTAGACGAATTCAAGAAACACTTTCCAAACTTCACCTTAGTTGCCATCCACGCATCGCCTGAAACGAGATTCCGGCGTCTATTTCAAAGAAAGCGGAGCGACGACCCCAAGGGTTGGGAAACCTTTATGGAACGGGATTTGCGAGAACTCAGCGTCGGCATAGGAGCCGCCATTGCAACTGCTGATCAGATGATAGTGAACGAAGGGTCGAAGGCTCAATTGAAAAGGAAAACGCGGGAAGTCTTGAAGGAGGTGCTGGGGAAATGGATGAAGTAGACGTTCACGTGGAGGTCGAGGTCAATCCCACCGAGGACCTGGAGAAGGTTAAGAGGGCTGTGGAAAACGTCTTTGGAAGCGTGGAGTTTGAAGTTGAAACCAAAGGCTGGGGAAGCTTGCTTACGGCGAGAACCAAGGGCATCAACGGGCTCACAAAGCTCTATAATCTGCTTCGCAGAGAGAGGATTCGTGACGCTGCCCGAGGCGTTTTATTTGATGGGATAGGCGCGAAATCGATAGTCTTCTATCTGAACAAGCAAGTCGCTTACGCGGGACACATTTCATTTTCAAAACCCGTGGCAGAATCCTCTTTAGGACCCATCAAAGTTCAAATCCGATGCGACAACCCACGAGAACTCATTGAATGGCTTGCGCCGAAAACAACCTAACAGTTGCGATTTGCCAAAGCGTTTATTAGCCCTGTTCGCCAAGAGAAACTTTCTCTAAATAACAAAGGTAAGTATGTTTGTCGTGGTCAACGTGCCCAAACCAGAGATTGGCCTATCCATGCTCTTCTGTCTCGGAGAACCTTTCCCCTCCCTCTTGAAACACCTTCGTGAAGTTGATGTACGTCACGTAGAGATCGTTGACGAGGGCTCGCACGCCCTTAACAACAGGCGAATTAAAAGCTTGAAAAAGATGACTGAGGCACACGATCTGGACTTTGTAGTTCACGCACCTTTTGCGGGAATAAACATAGCGGTTCCCAGCCCAGTTTTGCGCCGGACTATTTTGAAGCGCCTAGAAAAATCCATTTTTTACGCGGGTCAACTTGATTGCCGATTGTGGTTGTTTCATCCCGGCCTACAAACCGGTGTCAGCCACTTTTATCCTGGACGTGATTGGCAACTGAACTTGGATTCTGTACGCACCTTGTTGAAGATTGCGAGAAAGGAGGGCGTTGAAATAGCCATTGAGAATGTTCCGGAGCCATTTCCCTTTGTCATGAAAAACGTACAAGACTTTTCCCGTTTCTACGGTGAACTCGACGACGATATAGGAATGGTGCTCGACGTAGCGCACGCCAACTTAAATCGCCAAATTCAAGATTTCATTAGGCAGTTCTCTGAAAAAATCGTCCACATGCACGTGAGCGACAACGATGGAACCCATGACTTGCATCTTGGAATAGGATACGGAAACATCGATTGGGAAAGTGTTGCGAAAGAAATCAAGAAGGCCAAGTATAGCAACGTCATCATGTTGGAATCCGTAGAATACGTAGAAGAAAGCCTTCAAACTTTACGCAAACTTTTTGCTTAAGCTTCTGAGAGAGGAAGGTCTATCTTCATAAAATCTTCAGCCAAGTCCACGCTAGGGAAAATCTTCCTTGCCTGTTCCAGCAATAAACTTGGATCCTTATACCGCGCACTAACGTGAGTCAAAACCAGCCGTTTCGCCCTCGCTTTTTTCGCAGTCTCCGCTGCTTGACTAGGCGTGGAGTGGCCGTCTTCACGAGCCCTTTCCCACAATTCGTCGTCAAAGGTGGCGTCGTGAATCAGCAAGTCTGCGTTTTCAGCGAATTTCACGAGATTTTTTGACGGTCTAGTGTCCCCCGTGTATACGATCTTTCTTCCGGGACGGGGAGGCCCCAAAACCTCTTCCGACCTTACAATTTGTCCATCTGGAAGCTTAACCACCGAACCATGTTGAAGCTTTGACCATGATGGTCCCTCAGGAACTCCGAGAGACTTCGCCTTCTCCGGATGAAACCTTCCAGGTCGAGGCTTCTCTATTAACGCGTAAGCTAAGCTAGGAGTCACGTGGTCGGCCCAAGTGGCGTGCACTTCATATTCTTTTTCCGCACATACGACGCCGGCTTCTTTTATTTCAGAGACTTCGATGGGAAAGGTGAGGGTGAAATGAACCGTTTGCTTTATTGCCTCCACAAACGCTATGATTCCCGCTGGCCCGTAAACCTCCAGTTTTTTCTCCCTATCCAGCAGAGACATGGTTTGAAAAAGCCCAGGCAAACCAAGCATGTGGTCTCCGTGCATGTGGGTGATGAAAACCTTTGTTTTTCGATGAAAGCCTACGCCAGCTTGAATCATCTGTCTCTGGACGCCTTCGCCGCAGTCGAAGAGGAGTAATTCGTTTTTTCGTCGAATTGCGATGGCTGGCAACCCTCTTTGAGGAGTTGGAATGCTTCCAGCGGTTCCGAGAAAGATTACACGTAAGTCTGTCAACCTTTTGCACGCTCATATAAAAGTATGCTATGTTCAGTTTTATGGGTACCCCTTCCAAGTTCGTTACTTTTATTAGAAATGCATACCTTGATTCGTCTCAACTAGCTATAAAGATACGGGAAGAAAAGGAGGAGAAAGGAATCTTCAAGGATGTGACGAAGGTAAATCCCGCGTCATTGGATTTGGTGTTTAATCCGAGAACGGTGGCTCTAATTGGCGCCTCAGAAAACGAATTGAAATCCGGAGGAATGTTTCTAAACAGCTTTATCGACTGCGGACTGAAAAGCGAGTTGTTCTTGGTTAATCCAAGGGGTGGAGAAATTCGAGGCCTCAAGGTGTATCCAAGCGTGTTGGATATTCCAAAGGAAATTGATTTGGCCGTAATTGCGATACCCGCCTCGGTTACGCCAAAAGCCGTTGAAGATTGCTCCAAAAAAGGAGCCAAGTTCATTGTGGTTCACGCCGCTGGCTTCGGAGAAATGGGCCCTGAAGGTAAGAAGATAGAAGAAAAGATGATGCAAACTGCCAGAAGGGGAGGATCTCGCATCATCGGCCCAAACTGCATGGGTATATACTGTCCAGAAACAGGATTTAACACGGTTGTCCCTTACATTGGAGGATTAACCGAAGAGAGTGGAGATGTTGCCCTTGTTGCCCAAAGCGGTTGGGTTTGTGAGCACGTTATGCTCATAGGTTATGAACGCGGACTTCGCTTCAGCAAAGTCTTAAGCATCGGAAACCAATCTGACCTAACATTCGTTGACTTCCTCGAATATCTTGGTTCAGACCCTAAAACAAACATCATTTCTGCGTATATCGAAGGAGTGAAAAAGGGACGAGACCTCATCGATGTGGCGAAGAAAATTTCAAGAAAGAAGCCCATCATAATCTGGAAGGCTGGAAGAACAGGGGCTGGAACCAAAGCCATAACATCCCACACGGGATCCTTGGCAGGCGACCACACAATTCACGAAAACGCCTTCAAACAAGCAGGAATCATCACAGCGCAAGGAATCGAAGAACTACTCGACCTCTTAATAGCTTTCAAATCTCCATATTTACCGAAGGGAAACAAAGTTGGAATAATAGTTGGAGCCGGAGGCGCCGGAGTTGCCGCCGCAGACGCCTGTGAAACCCTTGGCCTTAAGGTTGCAAACTTGCCGGAGGGGACTCGACTGGAGCTAAAAGATCTTTTGAGGGGGGTGATTCCACCCTTTTCAGGGGTTTCTAATCCGGTGGACACGGTATGGCTTCCCTTGGGGCAAGCGCCTAGTATCCACCCACAGATGATTGAAACCATGTCTAGGGCTGTTGACGCCTTTATGATCTTTTCCTACGAACCGTATGGTGAAAATTATCTTTCAGTGTTAGCAAAGACTAGGGAGAAAATTAAGAAACCAATCGTCTGCGTACCGCCTCACCCAACTAAAGGGTTAGACACTACCCCTTGGACAAAAAGGGGACTACCGGTTTATCCAACACCGAAAAGGGCTGCAAGAGCTCTTTCAGCCTTGGCTCAACGTCACGTTTTCCTTGAAAAACTTAAGAAATAATTTGACTGGAAGGAACGTGCACGTTCGTTTCAAGTTCTCTCAAAGACGGCTATTTCTCTCGTTAGGCTTCTGTGCA
>JACUTO010000067.1 GCA_014859755.1 Candidatus Bathyarchaeota archaeon | reverse complement strand
TGAGACAGGTCGGACTTTATCTGCTGGGAGTGTTGGTTGCCTGAGGGGAAAGGGTTCCCAGTACGAGAGGAACGGAACGTTGTAGCCCATAGTCTACCGGTTGTCCGACAGGGCACTGCCGGGCAGCCACGCTGTCGCGGATAAGAGCTGAAAGCATCTAAGCTCGAAGCCGCTCCCGAAAATAGGCGGCCATTCCATGACACGAGACTTGGCGACAGGCCTCAGTCATGGACGAGGGCCCCCATAGAAGATGGGGTTGATGGAGCCGGGGTGTACGCATCAAGGCTTTGGCCGAGGTGTTTAGCCCGCGGCCCCCAACCGCCCGAGGTGTCGGGCTGAAAAAGTTTCTGGTGTCTGGGCGATTTGGGAATGCGTATGTTGTGGTCTGTGTTTGGTTTGATCTTTATGCTTCTTTTTCTACGGCTGTGAGTTTTCTGAAAAATTGTTGTTTTCAACATTCTGCCGTTATTAGTGTCTAAACATAATTAGATTATTGAAAAGGGGGTAGGAGGTCTATGTATAGTCTTAATATATTTATGACACAAAACACACAACACTTAATCCTTATCTCTCTGTAGATAGACTCCCCCAATTTTTCTTCATATAGTCTAAACATTCGTTGGCGCGTTTGCGGTACATGTGGTCTCTGGGAGATAGTAATCTTTTGGGTTCCTATAGGAAAATTTGTTTGGAACCCATTGTCGGTGTGTTTCAGGTTATGGCTTCTTTTCTGTGGCGTATTGTATGTTTAGGGTTACGGAGGGGTTGTAGATTCCAGATAAATTTCGTCTTCGCTTTTGTCGCAGACTAGTTTGAATCTGTGGATTATGTCTCTGCCTAGGAGTGAGGGCATGCGCATGATGATTTCGATTTCGCTTGGGGAAAGTTTTGTTGGATCGTGTTTTCCAACGAATAAGCGTAATTTTTCTTCGTGTATTTTTCTGTCTTCGGTTCTGAATAATAGTGTTGCGTCTTCGATGACGTAGGTGTTAACCATTCCACCTATGCCTCCAACATTTCGTTCGGCTTTTTTCAATTTTTCTGGGTTGATGCCTAGTAACTCGATGTCCTTATCGAAGATGATGGTTACGGAGGCGCCTGTGTCAATGTGGAGATGGAGGCGGTGGCTTAGCCCCAAGTTTTTCGACTTTAATACGGTCCTTATGAATGGTGCTGGCGGTTCGAACCGCTCGTCGAAAAAGCCGGTTATTCTCATAGCACCAACACGATTTTTTCGCTTGTAACGTATTCGACGAGGACGCGATTGGAGGGGTAGTTTGCTCTAACTCTTTTCGCTAGGTGGCTTAAGTCTTTGTCGTGGTCGACGACTTTGCGTTGGTATATGGCGACGTATTCTCTGTTAAACTTCTTTAGGAGTTGCTGATAGTTTTTTTTGAACCAAGCCCAGTTCTGCTCGTGGTCGTCGAACATTGCCAAATACTCTGATTGCATGATTGGTTGCCTCTAACTCATCTTAATAAGAACACCGCCAGTTATTAAGGCTATTTTATTGTTGTGTTGTGGAAACTTGGGTTATGGTTTCTTTTCTGTGGCGTATTGTATGTTCAGGGTTACGGAGCCGTTTAGGGTTGTTTTTACGCCGGCTACGTCTAGGGTTAGGTTTTTGAAGTTTAGTTCCACGTTTGAAGCCTTACCAGTCAGTTTTTCTATTATTTTTAGTAGGGCATCACCGAAGGCTTTTCTTAGGGTGGTTTGGTGAGGAGCATGTTTTCAACCTCACAAGCGTAGGCGAGGATGAAGCCAACAAACCTTGCGTCTTTTCTTGTAGCAGGAGGTTCTATGGTCCTCTTTCTTTTGTTGCCCTTCTCATTAGCTCGTTAAAGGAAATGGTTTTGACACCAAGCATAGAGAAGATTTTGTCGTTGGTGACAAGGATGGCGTTTCTTCCGAGGGCTACGGCGGCTTGCATAGCGTCAAAAAATTCCACATCGTATGTTCTGAGCAGTTCGTAGAGTCTTACTATGTCGTCGGAGTTCAGTTCTGCTTCGCCTACGTTAAACTCAGTGAGCTTTTGCTTCATCAAGAACAAGGTGTCTTCTATCTGTTCAGCTCGGATTCCGTGAGCTTGTAGAACGATTCCCACCTCGAGGAAGGCTGAAGCGCATGACTGTAATGCCTCGATTTTTCCTTCTCTGAATGAATTGAGAATCTTCACGACTTGTTTGTGCCATTTGTCGCTGGTTCTTAGTCCGAAGAGGAACTCTGTTTCGACCATGTACATTTTGGAACCCCCTTGTGGCACAAAAGGTTTATATTGTGACACGATATAAGCTTTTAGATGGTGATGGTGATGGAAGTTGTTGAGGTTGCGGATAGGTATCGCATTACCATCACTCGAGCCGTTAGAGAAGTGGTGCCCCTAAGGGTTGGACAGAAGGTGGCGGTTGTCCCGTTTGGAGAAAGAATCCTTGTTCAGCCGTTGCCAGAAAAACCTGAGGAGAAACTGGCCCAACTAACAAAAGGCGTAATTTTTGACAGAGAAGCACGTAGAAAGGCGTCTAAATTCTTGACCTCTCAAGCTGAATAAGAATTGTGAAATCGGCTTTTCTTAAGGATGTTTATGTAGGTTATGGTTTCTTTTCTGTGGCGTATTGTATGTTCAGGGTTACGGAGCCGTTTAGGGTTGTTTTTACGCCGGCTACGTCTAGGGTTAGGTTTTTGAAGTTTAGTTCCACGTTTGAAGCCTTACCAGTCAGTTTTTCTATTATTTTTAGTAGGGCATCACCGAAGGCGCCACTAACAACTTTAACCAACTTACAATCACCAGTTTTTTTCTATAATTAACTTCTAGCTTGCGAGTCTGAAATAGATTATGGATTTTTGATGGTAGTTGCGCGCGCATGGTTGGTTTTCAAGGTTGTTATCAATGTTTCCTCGGAAAACTCCTTGTGCTAAGGAATGGAATGGCCTCTAACTGCGAACTTTTAAGTATTTGCAAACTCAAGTCTAAGGTTCTGGAGAAGTAAAAATTATTTGACAGGAATTTGGAAGGGAGGGCGAGATGAATGCCCGAGTTGAAGTTGAAATTCAATGAAAAGCTATGCGCAACATGTCCAACCTACGATTGTCTCGTCAGGTGCCAGTATATGGACATAGACAAAGACACAGCGAAGGTGGAAATGGAAAAAATGATTAAGGGCGAAGACTCTTTCGTTCTTCACCAATGTGTAACGTGCTACGCGTGTGAAGAATACTGCGAAAGAGGAAACCATCCTTTCTATTTGATCACGGATCTTCAGGAAAAAAAGGGTATACTTCCGATGCCTAAACCTCTTGTCACGCAGTCAGTCAACCTCGCCATTCCAACAAGAAGGGACATCCAAGAATTTTACGGTGCCACCGAACCAGCAATCTCCCTCTGCCTTTTCCCCGCATATATAGATTCGATACAAGGAAAGCTCTTCGAGAACGTCTCCATTATCCTGGGAAGATACTTCTTCTGTCAACTTATGTATCTGCATTTTGGAAATCCTTCCTTAATAAGAGAGAGACTCCCGGGAATAATAGAGAATATCGCTAGGCACAATTTTAGAGAGGTCATATTCTTCCACGATGAATGCTATTCAACTCTCACTTCATATGCACCGGCTTATGGCATCAAAGTCCCATTCAAATCTATCCATCTCTTCGAGCATCTCTACAATAAGCTAAAAGAACACGAAGATGAGATAAAGCCGCTGAACATAAAGGTAGCATACCAACGCAATTGTTCGTCTCGGCTTGCTCCGAAGAAAGAACACTTCGCAGACGACATCTTCAGCCTGATAGGAGCGGAGAGAGTTGTGAGAAGATACGACAGGGAGAACGCCCTGTGCTGTGCAGGCGTCATAAGAGGTCAGCAAAGATACGATCTGTTCGTTGACGTGCAAAAGAGAAACGTAGAAGACATGGTGAACGCTGGAGCCGAATACTGCGTGTTCAACTGTCCAGCATGTTTCGATTCTCTGTCCGAGGCTGTTGCCAAAAAAGGCATAAAGCCCATCATGATGCACGACCTTTGCAAACTCGCTTTGGGCGAGAAACCAGCAGGATGGAAGTGACTGATATGGATAGGATACACAAATCTCTGGCCGAAATAGTGGGCGAACAGTACGTTTCGAACAGGAAAGAAGAGCTCTACATCTATTCTCAAGATCCAGGGATGATGGAACCTCACGAACCAGACTACGTGGTTATGCCGAAGACAACAGAGGAGGTACAAAAAACAGTCAAGCTTGCGAACGAGGAGAGAATACCCATAGTCCCGGTGGGGGGTTCATTGAGCTTATCTGGCTTAGTCATCCCTCATCGGGGCGGTATTGCGCTGGACCTGAAAAGAATGGACAGGGTGCTGGAGGTAAACGAGAAGAGTAGATACGTTGTTCTGGAAGCCGGTGTCACGACAGGCAAGCTGAAAGCTTACCTAGAGCGACATCATCTTAACCTAAGATTCTCAATTCCCGATGCACCACCCTCAGCAACAGTCGTTGGAAATATAGTGATACATGGTCAGGGTCGCTTAACTCAGCAATACGGCTTCAATTCTGGCATGGTCACCGGATTAGAAGTTGTATTGCCAACCGGAGAAGTATGCAAAATTGGTTCGTGTTCAGTGGGTCCCTACTGGTTTTCAGTGGCGCCGTTGCCCTATCTAGCTGGACTCTTTTTAGGATGGTTTGGAACAACAGGAATCATCACAAAGTTGGGTCTTAGACTTTACCCAAGAAAAAAGATGCGAGACGTTGAGATGTTTGTGGTGGAAGATCCAAACCTAGTTCCAGATGTGATACACAGAGTTACCCACACAGAGATGACAGAAGACATATTCATTGGTGCTCAACCTTACCCACCCGTGTTCAAAGACATCATAATGATAGGGATCTGTATCACTGGAGATTCCGAAGAGGAACTCGAGTTCAAGAGGAGAATGATTTGGGACGTGCTCCGCACTCATATCGATAGTAAAGAAGGCGGGTTTATGATGCTGACACCAGACATAAAGCTGCCTCTTTTGGAGATGCCTACGACTGGCACAACAAGATTCGCCGACGTAATGAAGGGCGGTGGATTCGAATATTGCGGCCCCATCATTCCAGTCGAAAAATTCCCAGAAGCTTTCAAGAAACTGCTTGAATTATCTTCCAAATACGGGATCACTTATGGTATGACGGGGCGAGTTATTGGAAGAAGCCACTGCATGATGTTCGCCTTCGGATACCCATTCAATCGCGCAGACCCAGATAACATAGAGACAACGAAGAAGGCGCTGCACGACTCAAACGTAGCTAGCTTGGATATAGGAGGAGTTCCTTGGAAGCCTGAAGTCCCTGCACAGAAAATGGTCATGGAGAGAATGGACAAGAATACGCTTGAGCTCATGAAGCGCGTAAAAAAGCTTCTGGACCCCAATGGGATCATGAACCCTGGAAACTGGGAGGCGGAATGATGCAAGCCTACGCCAAGCAAATACACAGGTGCTTTAGATGCGGCTACTGCAAGTTCCCAAGCGATTTCACAGACTTTAACTGCCCATCTTACAGTAGATTCCGACTTGAAACCTACTCCACAGGCGGGAGACTGTGGCTCATATGGGCGTGGCTAAAGAAAGAAATCGAGTGGTCAGAGCATTTTGCAGAAATTGTATTCTCATGTGCAACATGCAGAAACTGCGTTGAGACATGTCCGATGAAGTTTAGCGACGACATAGTTGACTGGATCGTAGCAGCAAGGAGCGATATGGTTGAGAAAGGCTTGGTACTACCAAATATCAGAGACTTCCTAAATAACATCAGCAAACATGGGAACCCGTGGGGAACAGCGAGAAGCAAAAGAGATGCATGGGCAGAAGGAATAAGACGATGCAAACCAGGTGACGAGTACTTTCTCTATGTAGGATGCGTTGGATCCTACGAAGAACGTGGACAAAGAATGGCTAGAAACTTTGCTGAGTTATTAGACAAGGCAGAAGTATCCTTTGGAATTCTCGGCGCCGAAGAAGATTGCGATGGAAACGAAGTATACATGCTTGGTGAAATGGGGCTGTTCCAAGAATTAGCTAAGAAGAACGTCCAGAAATTCAAAGAACTTGAAGTGAAAAAGGTAGTTACCCTTTCACCACATGCGTACAACTCCATGAAAAGCAAGTATCCGAGATTTGGAGATTTCGAAGTATTTCATTACACGCAACTCCTGTTGGAAATGATTCAGCAAGGGAAAATAGAGCTATCCAAACTCAAGGCTAAGGTTACCTACCACGATCCCTGTTTTCTCGGCAGATACAACGGTGTCTACGACGTCCCACGAGAGATTCTGAAAAGCATCCCGGGAATCGAACTCACAGAAATGGAGAGAACCAGAGAAAATTCTTTCTGCTGCGGCGGTGGAAGCGGAAACTTTGTTACGGACCTCCTAGGAGGATCAGAGGAAAATCCCAGCAGGATTAGAGTTAGAGAGGCTCATGAAACCGGCGCTGAGATTCTGGTTGTGGCATGCCCAAGCTGCATGATGATGCTCGACGACGCCGTAAAAGACGAAGGATTAGAAGGTGAATTAACCGTTAAAGACATCGCCGAACTCGTGAAAGAATCTGCTAAGTAGGAAACTAGGGGTGAAAGACGAATTTTCGTATCGACCGATTACGGTATTGCGGTATGAGAATTTGTCTAGTCTAAGGCTTGTGGTGCGCATGATCACAAAGACTTATCGAAATGGTGCGCGCGACAGGTTTTGTGGAGCCGTCTTTCTTGTCGGACTAGAGACCGAGTTTCTTGAATAGGAATGGCCAGACGAATGCAGCAACGATCGCACCCAGAGCGTACCGGGTTGCGCGCAACCAATAGACGTCTGTCGGAAGTATGGGTGATAGGCCGAACATGATCACAAAGACTAGGATTAGGCCAATGATGACTCTTAATGCCGCTCGCCACTTCTCTCTGTACTTGGGGGGTGTCTCGAAGTTTACGTACCTACTCTCAAGCGCAAGCCCGATGCCCAATCCAATTATCAGTCCCCCGTTAGCACCGAAGTTGTCCTCTAGGCCAACGATTGTCACCGGCGAAAGAAGCTCGGTGAGAATCATCGCAACTAGGCCAAAGACGACGAGTCCAAGATACAACATGTTGGGGTTGTATTTCGATAGAATGGATCGAGCTGGTTCTTCCAATCTCCACAGCACTATCAGCAGAAGCAGTCCAACTGTCCAACCCAGAAGGACGTCACCTAGCCAGTGTACACCGATATAGATTCTTGATAGACCTATTAGCACTATCAAGACTGCAGAAAGAACACTCATCCACCAGGTCTTGATCTTTATTCCCAGCCAACCCCAGAGGGTTGTGGAGTTTTGCGCGTGTCCACTGGGTAGACTATAGTTGGAGGCATCTGTCCCCGGAAGCCAGTTTGTCGATGGTGGTCTCGGATTCTTGAAAGTGATCTTCAGCCAATAGTTTGAGACCACAGAAATGATCAGCACGAAGGCAGTCAGTATCGAAGCCCGTTTATCCACGGCCCAAAAGCCAGTCGCAATCAATGCCACATAGAAGTAGTCGGAACCCAGCGCCGTGATGACTCTGAAGAAGAGTTCGGCCCACGGCATCAGCGACCTGAATGCCTCGGTCCAAAATGTGTCAAACAGGAACATCTCTCTTCATTTCTCCTTATACGCCAAAGCTAGGTGTTATTACAGGTGAAAAACCTAGCGGTTTTCCAAAATCACCTCATCAAGGTAGTAATTCAAAAAGGTTATATTTGTATGCATA
>JACUTO010000066.1 GCA_014859755.1 Candidatus Bathyarchaeota archaeon | reverse complement strand
TTGGTGCGGCCGCCGGGATTCGAACCCGGGTAGTCGGCTCGGGAAGCCGAAGTCCTAACCAGGTTTTCCAACTAGCGCTGTTTTGCACTAATCTCTAGACTACGGCCGCCACAAACCTCCTAGCCTAGCCACAATTTAAAGCTCTTATGCCTTATCATAAAGTCAAATGACGTTGAGATGAACGTAGCCCCTCCTCCCTTTCAATATTCTAATTTTATTTGGGTCCAAATAGACTTCCAACAGCGGATTTGGAAAAAATATTGTTTTCAACATTTCACTGCTATTTGGATCCAAATAGAGGTCCATGGGGTGGATTTTCCATGTTTTAGGTGGGCTGACTCCCTGTTTGCTAATCCTTTATTCGGTTTTGGCTAGTATTAAGAAAACGCCTATTGCTATCAGTGCTATGCCGGCGGCTATGAAGATGCCTGCAAAGGGTGCAACTACGTCCTCAGGGGGATCATTGTAAGTAAAATTGACGGTTAAGGCCCCGATCAAGATGACTAGTAATCCGAGGAATTTCTCGGCGACTGTTAATCCTATGGGCTTCTCCTCGCTCATGTTGACACCTTCTAAGGCTTACTTTTACATTCCTTAGATTTATTTTAAGTTATTCGTCGAGCGATGTCTAGCAAGCGTTGGAAGTATTTTTATTTTGGTGTACTCTTATTGTTTGGGGATGTGAAATGCCTTATCGTGTGATCCTGACCGTTAAAGAGTCTAGGGGAAATTGTCCATACTATAAAGTTGGAGATAAAATAACTTTTGAAGAACCAGAGATCGTTAAGGAAAAGAGTGACAGGCTATGTCTCTATGCTCTCTTATCGTTGGCTCCATATCTCACTGCTCTTTGCAGAGACACCCCAGAAGAAGACTGGATAAACTACAAGGAAACTATTCAATGCCCGGACGCAGATAGACCAGTTATCTTCAAAGTAGAAAGGGAATCTCTCTGAAAGCAAATTCACTACTGGACAACAGAACTCTAACTAACCTTACGAGCATTTAACTAGTTTTGATTGCTGGTTTGAAACGATATTCTTTCCACTTGCGTCTTCAGTTAAGGTTGACGCCAGAGTTATATAAGTGAAATACCGAAATTCGAATCTGACAATATTTTCATGGGTGTGAAGTTTGAGTGGGAAAGAGTGTTCCCACAAGGAACTAGAATATCTGGGCTCGGAAAAAACCGAGAAAGGTGCAAACCGGTACTATAGATGCCTGAAGTGTCGTAGCGTCTTAGTCCTGTCAGACGAGGGTACCACATACATGATTCCATCACCTTCTTAGTATTCTTTGAGAACTTAGGAATCACGGTAGGCTAATTCTCAAGAATGCCGCAGAGTTTCTTTGTTCATCTAACCAAATGCTACACAAAATGAAAACGCCATCAAATTAAGCCCTAATCAGCAAAAGAAGCCAATCAATCCGTCTCTTTCAGTTTTGCTGGCAAATACTCGTCAACAATGTATGTTAAGCCATATCTGCTGAAGGCCTCCTGCTCCGCCTTCTTCTTTATGCTCAAAAACTTCTTGATTTCCCTCCGCCACAGTTCTCCCTCGTATCGTGGATCCCTTTCCAACTCATGAAGGCGCTTAATATCCACATCAGTCAACGGGTCGCTGGGCAATTTATAATCTACAATATCGGTGGCCCAAACACCGCTCCACTTAGCATCTGGTGTTGTTAACTCCCTAAGATGAGCCGCGTTTGCTGACCCCGAGATGATGACCATGGCGATGTGCATTCCCCACGGGTCTCCGTCGGTGAAGATGAAAACCGGGAGATCTAATTCTTTGTTCAATCTGTGAATGAAGTGTCTAGTTGCGCGGGGTGCTTGACCCGCCGTGAGAACTAGGAGGGCGTTAAATTTTTTGTGAACTCTCTCCTCGATGAACCTGGTGAACAAACCACCCTTCTCGATGGCTATAACCTTGTCTGCTCTAGTTTTGGCGAACTCTGCAGAGGTGAGGGCAGGGCCTATCATGACTCCGTCAGGATGCGACATCAAGTTCAACTGTTTCCCTTCATAGCCGGGAACCGTGTATTCGATGGTGAGATCACCAAATATGGCTGAACGCTCTTCAGGGAACACTTTGAAGTCTTCTCGAGAGAAGCCCGTAACAGTTTCAAGGTCTGTAATGATGCTGTTGGATTCCGCTTGATCTTTGAAGGACATGTCATAGGCTTGGGCAGAGTAATAAACGTCACGGAGAGTCGAGGTCTTTCGATTTTTTGTAAGTTCGCTGGCGAAGTAACCTACCCAAACCAGTTGGGTGAAGGGTCTGATGTGACGTATGTTTCGAGCGCTTCTGCTTACGGTTTTATCTCCTAAAATGTACTGCCGCAGTTCTGGGCTGTAGAAGATGTTTTCGGTGGATCGGCTTGGCATTCTTATTCGGGGAAAAATACCTTTTTCCATCTGGTTATAGAGTCCTCTACCAAATCTTCTTAAGTATTTCAAAACTTCTCTCCTTCTCTCTTTAGCTGAGATTTCAATCTCCTTGTTCTTCAATTTTTTTCACACTCCTTAACAACAATTCTATGTCCGGTTCTTCTTTCTTCCCAGCCAAATTCGTAGAGAATCTGGCGATCTTGGGTAAATATTTGGAGAAAACAGTTAGCCTCCTCCTTTCCTTTTCAACGTACTCCCGTTTTGTCAAAAATTTTTGTAGTTGACGGGCTACCTCGCGGATACCGTTTAGGATTTCCACCTTCACCTCCGGCCTATCCGCAATGAACTCCTTGCCCACGGTTTTGTAGGGAACCTTCGTGCTACATACATGAACCAAGATGGCGATGGGCATGTCAGAGGTAACCTTGTATCTCCTCCAGTTCATAGACCTAATAACCCTCACCGAAACGTCGCTGGCTTCATCGTATAGCAGCGGAATCCTGTTGGCAAATCGATAAATCAGAATGTCATCCTTCTTTGGTATGTTTCCACCGTAGGCTATGGCTGTTTCTACAATGAATGGATGTCCGGAATAGGTGGAGGGTTTACGTTGAGAAACAGCGATGAATTCAGGCTTCAACTCCTTTAGAATCCCAGTCTCCAACAATTCTTCACCCAACGGGGACAAACAACTTGCATCTGGCGGAAGGAAACTATTAAATCTCTTCATCATCCGTACGAGCCTCACAATTTCATCGGGCCTCAATTTCCTCGGATCTTTTGTTTTTATAAATCCGGCAGCCAGCAATAGACGGAGGATGACGTTCTTGCCGACTTTTTGAAAGTGTGTTTTCATGAAATCCAGCATGTTTCGAGACTGTGTGGTCTTTATGAGACGTTCAACCTTTTCGACGTTCACGCCATCAAAAAATTTTTGGGATTTCTTCATTATGCGCACGAGTCTGATGACATCTTCATGTTTCAGCTTCTTTGGATCCTCTGATTTGACAAATCCTGCGAACTCTAGAAAACTGAGAGAGGTGCCTTCGCCGACTCTATGGAAGTGCTTTTGCATAAAGTCCAACATATTCCGGTACTCCGTGACTCGTATAAGGCGTTGAATCGTTTCAACGTCCACCCCATAGGGGTGTGGCAGTGTTTCTTTTGGTGGAGGCGGCATTTTTTTTGTGGCTCTGGTGAATAAGTATAACCGTCCTTTTGGGTCGACGAATTTGATGCCCGCATAGGGTGTCACCAACGCAGTCTGCTTTAGATACTCCAAAATCTTAGACACAGCCCGGAAATAGTCTCCTTCCAGAGAAAATTCAACGATGGTTCCACGCCATCGCTCCTTGTTTCTGCGGATTTTACGATCTAGTATAAGGGGACGGTTCCTTTGGATGTCTATCATCAGTTTATACTCGTATGTCTTGGATGTGCCTGTGCTTGATTTGACTTCGACGGGTTTGTGGGTGGTGATCTGCCCATAGAGAATAGCCATTGTTCCTCCAAGTCCGAATGTCCCTCTGGCCTGCTTAAGCTTATACTTTGAACCGAACAAAACTTGACCAAAGGCCGAGGGTATGTGGCGTGCTGGGATTCCGGATCCGTTGTCCACAATTCTTAACCTGTAGACGCCAACTCCTAGCTCGCTCTGCGTCTCTTCTGCGTCCTCCTTGGATAGTCGAATGTAAATTTCTGGAGGAACATTCAATATGTCAGAGGCATCGAGGGCATTTTCCACAAGCTCTCTTATAGATGAGAAAATCGCTCTTGCCGGGTTGGTGAAGCCTGCTATGTCTCGGTTGCGATAGAAAAAGTCTGCAGGACTTATCTCCTCAAAGGTCACCAAACCCCAGTTGCCTCCTCGTAATACTCAATGATATGACGAAACGCTTTGTTTGCTTTTCCATCGCCTTTGCAGCAATTCCTATTGGAAACCACATTAGAAAAAGATTGCATGATACATGGCAACATGACAGATTCATTCTTATTTTGGTATGGCAGATATTTCAATGTTGCTTTAAATTTTGAAAAAATTTCAATCAGATGTCAGAAAAGACGATGTTTCCGCTTTCAAGTTAGTCTCTATGCGAGGTCTCCCACAGTTCCATCTTCTTTTTCTTGAGTTCCCTCCGTTTTCTGTGCAGAAATCGATACACCGTGCCGTGTAGGCTTCCCCTAATTAGCATTCGAACCGCTTCTTTTGCAATCTCAACTTGATCTATTTCTCCAATGATGGAAATTGTATGTCCGTAGACAGAGATGTTAGCTTCAGTCAATTCCTCGATAATCCTCCTAGTTTTTCCCTCTTTTCCTATGACTCTTCCTTTCAACCTCTTCATGTCAGACTGAGACCGTCCCACAGTTTCCCGAAGGTCTATCACCTCTAACATAGCCTCGTCGTCTTCTAGTAGTCGAAACGCATGTTCAGGGGAGAAGCCTCTGCCGATGGCCGTGACTACTTCTTTGGCTCTGAAGAGAACTGTTGGGTCTTGAGCTGTGGGCATGAGAGTTATTTGGATATCACCTGTTTGGCTATCTATCCGAAGTCTAATCGAGAGCTTCTTCTCTATGTTTGCTTTAACGCGGCCATCAGGACCCACGAGGGCTCCGATACGCTCTCGCGAAACTTTGACGAAGGCGCTAGCTCCTTCCACTTGTAACCCTCTTATGCATCTCCTCTACCGATAACACATCTACATCCAGCTTTTTGAAGTATCGGTACAGGTTTTCTAAATCTCTTTGCAAGAATTGATCAGCCATGGGATGTTCAATGAGTACGGCCTGTGAGACGTCGAAAATCACGGGTTTGCCTCTCTGAATCATGATGTTATATTCGCTCAAGTCTGCGTGCACTAGTCCTCCTTTTCGATAAAGCCTCTTTAAATAGGTTAGCAGCTGTCTGTAAACTCGCTTGGGGTTTCTGAGAGAAACTTCTCTCATGAGGGGCGCACTAACTCCATTCTTTCCGATAAACTCCATGATCAATACATTTTTTTCTACGGCGATTGGCTGGGGAACCTTAACTCCCACTTCATATGCGCGTCGCAGGTTTTTGTACTCTTTTTGAGCCCATGCGTAGACCAAGGATCGCGTGTCTCGACGGACATGGGCGAATCTGGGGTCGCCCTCGATGTAGGGGAGCATGCCCTTCTTGAAATCGGCTGAGGTGGTGAGGTAGATTTTGATTGCGAGTTCTTTCTCATCCGGGTCTTTTCCCCAGTAGATTCGGGCTTCCTTTCCAGCTTTCACAACTCCATAAATCTCGTCGATTACTCGTTTGTTTAGAAAGTCGTAGATGGTCATGAGAGTGGAGCGGTCAAAAACTTCTTCCATCACCGCTCGCTCGGATGAAAAGTCTTTAATCAGCATTTTGTCCCTTTTTTCCACTATACGAAGTCGATGTTCAAGCTTCTTTCTTACTGCTTTGTTTCGCTTAGACATAGATGAGTCCTAACATTATGACGTTTTCCACTCTTTAAAAGATGTGGGCTTCTTGGGGGTGCGACCGATTTCCAGAACTACGCACGCGCACAAATATGTGTTCGTTACATTTTGACGATCTGGGCGTGGGGAACGCCTGAAATTTTCAAAACTGCGTCGGGATGAACTAATCCTTTTTCTATGGCTTTCTTTACGATTTTGTGTCCAACCATGTTCACGATGGTGGCTTGCTTCATAAGGTCAATGACTTCTTCCACGGTCATTTTTGGTCCTTTGTAGAATTGCTCATGTATTTCAAAGACGATTTTTCCTTCCCTCAAAATTTTTCCTAACAGTTCGGCGTCGCAGGTTGCGAGAAGCACGTGCTGACCCCGTTTTCGCATCTTCGCGTAGACTTCCAACGTTGAACACTTTTACACAGGTCTTATGGACGATTTTGCCCCGCACGCTTCACATATTAAAAATAAGAATCGCCTCTCTTTTACGATTTTCGTATCCGGGCGCTTGCAGATGGGACATACGACAAATTCCTTGACGTATCTTTCGATCAGCCGTTCGAAGGTGTCGTGGCCAAACCTTCCTTGGAAGTTTGCTCTAGTCCCTTGCATGGTTGCGGCTGTAGCCATCTCTCCGGAGAGAAACTTTAACACATGACGTGGCTCTCGGTTGAGGGCGTCACACATTTCTTTGAAGTTTACCAAGATAGTTCGCATGCCTGTGACGAAACTGCGAGGTCTTGGAATTTCAAATCGCTTATGCTCGAGAATTTCTGAAGGGAGTTGTGACCGAGCACGCTTCAGCAATTCCTTGTAGTCCATCTCTAATCCTCCATAATACCTGTCTTTTGCATCCAATAAACGAGCTTTCCTTTTCAGACATCTTTTGCTTGTTTATATATTTTAACTTACGGTTTTAGAGAGTCGTTTTTGATAGAAAAAGCGATGGATCACATTCTTCTGTAGAGTTTGTATTCTAGTGGCTCCAACTCAAAGTGTGGACAAGATTCTATGTGATTTGCATTTTCTCTTAGTTTGCCACAATAAACGTTTTTGGATGAGGATACAGAGTGTTTACAATTGTCACAGTTCTTCTGGGAGCATTTAGTTTGTTGGCATGCTGACATCATAGAACCACAAAGTATCTAATGTCGTAATATTTAATAAATATTTCTCGCTAACTGGCAAACAAATATACTACAACACAGAATATTGGAAGAAGGGGCCTGTCTTGGGAAGCCAGAGTAAACATAAATTTTGGAATTGGGAACGGTGCAAAACCAAGATTAGAGGTTTGAAGGGGCGACTTGGTTTCAAAGAATCGTCGACGTTAAGGTTTTTGGGGCTAAGCCTTTCCCTTGAAGACGGAAGGGTTCATGACGACCTCAGAAATCGCCCCTTTCCAGAGGTGGCACCCAGCATCTATTGCATTCTTTCCGGCTATGCAGAGACTGAACCAGTTCAAGAAGCTTTGAAGCTGGTTTCGTTCAGGCAACTGCCTGGAGGACAAGCCTATCATAAAGCTTTTCTCGGACGTGCAGTTCTATCCATCCAAAGGGTGTTTGGACCAAAGCCTAGAATGCTTGTCGAGGCTGCGAAACTTTTGGGTGGTTCTGAAGTAGATTATAGAGAGTGTTCAGTTAGAGTGAATTCGCTTCCCTTAGTGCCCATCACTGTGGTTCTGTGGGCGGAGAGCCAAGAATTTCCAGCATCAGCTAACATGCTTTTCGATGCGTCGATCAGCCACTACTTGACCACAGAGCAGGTTGCGATGCTAAGCCAACTAACCTCGGCAAGACTGAGGCACGCCCATGAAGTTTTAGGCAAGCAAAAGCGAAGAACAACATCAGATTAATAATTGAAACAGAAAATCCTTAAATCAGAACTTGAGAATCGAATATGTGGTGGTTCACGATGGGGCCCGTAGCTCAGTACGGTTAGAGCGCCAGGCTCATAACCTGGTGGTCAAGGGTTCAAATCCCTTCGGGCCCACCATC
>JACUTO010000065.1 GCA_014859755.1 Candidatus Bathyarchaeota archaeon | reverse complement strand
GCACCCAGAGCCTTAATACCTAGAGCTCCAGCGCCTCCTCCGCCGAAACCTAAAGCCACAGCTTAATAGAACCGAAGTTAGCAAGCGAATTCACCGACCTCAACTTCAGATGGTCCCCTTTCTTTAATGGAGAGAAGGTTCCAGCATCCGCAATATTTCATCATGTTCTTTAACTCCGTCGTGCTTAAGTATTAGAGCTGTAAAGAACATTATACACTTGAAACTAAACTTGGAGGTGCATTGTACTCGCTAAGATTCTGGTCACCTCAGCGTGGCCCTACATCAATTACGTGCCTCACCTAGGCAACATTGTGAGCTCCATTCTGTCAGCAGATGTTGTCGCCCGATACTATAGGTTAAAGGGAGACGATGTTGTCTATGTGACCGGGTCTGACGAGCATGGAACACCCATCGAAGTTGAAGCCGTCCGACTGGGAATTCCGCCCAAACAACTGACAGATCAAAACCATGAGAAAGTCGTGGACCTATTTGAAAGGTGGGGTATATCCTTCAGTAACTACACCCGCACAGAAAACCCCTTACATAAGAAGTTTGTGCAAGACCTTTTACTGAAAATCTATGACAACGGATACATCTTCACCCAAGAAACAGAGTTGCCTTACTGCCCGAAGTGCGACAGATTCTTGCCCGACAGATTCGTGGAGGGAATATGTCCCAACTGTGGCTATAAACAAGCACGAGGAGACCAGTGCGAGACTTGTGGAAGTCTTCTAGAACCAGTCAAGCTTATCCAACCCTACTGTACCATCTGCGGATCCACGCCAGTCATAAAAAGAAGCAAGCACTGGTACTTCGATCTGTCAAAATTTAATGAGCAACTTCGCAACTACATCAAAAGCAATAAGCAGCTACCTGACAACGCCCGAAACTTCAGTTTAAACATCCTCCAAGAAGGATTGGAACCCAGACCTGTCACCAGAGACAATAAATGGGGGATCCCAGCACCCTTCCCAGGTGCTGAGGGCAAAACCATCTATGTGTGGGTTGAAGCCGTTTTAGGATACCTCTCAGCCACAGTTGAATACTTCAAAAAAAGAGGAGAAGAAGAAAGGTGGAAAGAATACTGGTTCAACAAAGAAGCAAAAACATTATACTTTATAGGAAAGGACAACATTCCCTTCCACACCCTTATTCTCCCAGCCCTGCTCCTTGCCACTCATGAAGACTACAACTTACCATGGAACGTCGACTCCATCGAGTTCTTGATGTTTGAAGGCCAAGCGTTTTCTAAGAGCCGACGGATAGGCGTTTGGATTGACGAGGCGCTAGAACTCTTCCCAGCCGATTACTGGAGGTACACCCTCATATCCATGCGACCTGAAACAAAAGACACAAACTTCTCATGGAAAACCTTCATCGAAAAAGTGAACTCCGACCTAAACGACACCCTAGGAAACTTCATCCACAGAACCCTAACCTTCATCAATCAACACTTCGACAGCGTGGTGCCGAAGCCAAGCAAACTCGATGAACGCGACAAAAGCACCCTCGAGTCGACGAGAAAAAGGGTGGAGAAAATCGCACAAAATCTAGAAGAATTTAAACTCCAAGAGGCTCTGCGGCAGGTCATAGGTCTCAGTCACCTTGGAAACAGATTCCTTAACGAAAAGGAACCGTGGAAAACCATCAAAACCAACCCACAATCTGCAGCTAACACCATATATGTTGCCGCCCAAATCGTCAAAAATCTCGCCATAACCCTAGAACCCTTCACCCCCTTTACAGCCGAAAAACTCGGGAAGCTCCTTAACTTACCAGGCACTGTTCATGAACGAACATGGAACGAAACAAAAAAAGACCTCCCAACAGGCCACAAAATAAACAAGGCAAAACCCCTTTTCAGCAAAATAAAATCCACCGAAGAAGAACTGCAGATCATATTAGAAAAAGCAAGGTCTAACCTACAGAAGTTGTCTAAGTCTAACGTGCGAGTGGGCAAGATGAAGTGAAGAGTTTGAGTCTAAAAATTGACCTTCACGTTCACACGTGTTATTCCCCTGACGCCGTCACAACCCTCAAAGAAGTGATCACCTACTCCAAGAAACGAGGGTTAGATGGAGTTGCCATCACCGACCACGACACCCTCGCCGGAGCACTTAAGCTTCAAAACAGCGATCTCATCGTCATCTCTGGAATCGAAATAACAACCCTAAGTGGTCACCTCCTTGCCCTCAACGTAACCACGCCGATTCCTCCAAAATTGGACATCAACGAGACGATCCAAAGAATCCACGAAGCCGGTGGAATCGCTGTGGCCCCCCATCCCACCTTATTTTATAAATCGGCGCCAAGCCGACAAACAGCCTCCTACGACGCCATCGAGGTGATCAACTCAGCAGCCATCCCCTTCCGGCTTTTCACATACCTAAACCAAAAACTCGCCGCCCGCCTTAGCCTTCCACAAACCGCCGGAAGCGACTCCCACTATGGTCCTGAAATCGGAGCCGCTTACACAGTTATCGAAGCTGATCCGGATGTTGATGAAATCGTTCGGGCAATCAAAAAGGGAGCAACTACTCCTGTGGGAAAATCGATACCCTGGAGAATGCGACTTAAAGGAAAGGCACTAAGCCTAAAAAGAAAGATATAGACGGAAAAGGCTACTCTTCGTCTTCAAGTTGGTCTAGGTCTAGGTCAATGTGTATCGGTCTTTCTGGTTCTATGTAGGGGTCTATGTCAAAGAGACTTAGCACTAAGGTCTCGGGAACAGCTTTAGGTGCCTCATGCGACACTTTAGGAACTACCTCCGGACGTGTAACCTCCAAAACTTTATCCACCTGCCTAACCATTGCTTTCTCTTCCCCAAGCCTCTACGTTGAGGAGATCTCGAACCGCAATCCGAATAGCCTCTGCCCTATTCGGATAAATTCTCTTCTCGTTCACCAACTGATCTAGAGCCCGAATGTACGGCTCAGGTAGATAGAGCGTAATTAGTTTCATTCGCATCCCTCCTGCAAAACAATTGTGCGCAAAAACAAACAAGACCCTGTTTGAGGTTATATAGGTGTGTACTAAGAAATAAATATGATTAAAATATGAAGGGACTTGAGTTAATAAAATTTTCTCTTTCATTTCTTTAGATCATTGCTATTTCATGTAAAAGAACAGCTTTACGGAATCTTTATGTTTCTCTTATATAATTAAAACTCCACTACTTCCATGTATGGCCTTCTAAAGATGTAATAGCGACTGTGAGCAACTGGGCGGAAACTTAATGACTGAAAAACCTAGGCTAGTTTACGTTAAAAGCTTTGGTTGTCCAACAAATCTCGCGGACGGAGAAGTCATTGCTGGATGCCTGTCAAAGGCCGGTTTTGACGTCGTTGAAGAAACTCACAACGCAGACATCTTGATCTACAATACATGTGCGGTGAAATCTCCTACGGAAAACCGAATGGTAGACATCCTAAGAAAGGCTCCTAGAGGCAAGCGACTTATCGTAACCGGCTGTCTGCCTCTGATAAACTTTGAAAGATTAAGAGCTGAGGTTGACTTTGACGGTGTGGTGGGTCCAGCTCCCGGCGCCAAAATTGTTGAAGTTGTACGCCGAGTTGATCATGGAGAAAAAGTTGTTGCGTTGGTGAGGGATTCCAAACCGAGTCTTAGTCTTCCCAAAGTTCCCATAAACAGCGTCACAGGCATCATCCCCATCAATTACGGTTGTTTAGGAGCGTGCTCTTACTGTTGTGTTCTCTTTGCCAGAGGGCGTTTAAGAAGCTATTCAGTCAATGAAATAGTTGAAAGGGTGAAACACGACCTAGCTTCTGGGGCTAAAGAAATATGGTTGACTTCCCAAGATACGGCTTGTTACGGGAAGGATATCACAACCAATCTCGCGGATTTGATGAGGCGAATCTGCGAAATTGAGGGAAGATTCTTCGTTCGGGTCGGAATGATGACTCCTAACCAAGCGCTGGAAATACTAGACGACCTAATCGAAGCCTATAAAGATGAGAAGATTTTCAAGTTTTTGCATTTACCTGTTCAAAGCGGAGACGATGAAGTCTTAAGGCTTATGAACCGTTTCTACGCCGTAGACGACTTCAAAAGCATCATCTACGCTTTCAGAAAAGAAATTCCAAGAATAACCGTTGCAACGGATGTTATCTGCGGCTTTCCAGGCGAAAGCAGAGAGGCTTTCGAGCAGACAATGAAACTCATTAAGGAGATCCAGCCTGACGTCGTTAATATCTCGAAGTTCTTTCCAAGACCTCATACGCCTGCGAAAAAAATGATGCTTCTTTCCCCTCAAGAAGTGAAAAGGAGGAGCAAAAAGATGGCAGAGTTGTCGAGAAGAATTTCACTCGAGAAAAACAAGGCTTGGATAAACTGGGAAGGAACTGTGATCTTTGACGAAAAAGGGAAAGGAAAGTCTTGGGTCGGAAGAAACTTCGCCTATAAACCAATGGTGACGAAAGCTGACGAGTTTTTACTCGGGAAATTTTTGAAGGTTCGGGTGGTTAAAGCCTTTCCAACGTATCTGGAAACTGAAGTTATGTGAAGATTTTAGCCTCCGCCTACCGGAGGAAAGATTGCGACTGTGTCTCCTTCTTTTAGCTTTGTTTCAAATCCCTGCAATGCTTTAATGCCCCTGCCGTTTATGAGTATCTGGATATACGTTCGCACTTTTCCCTTCTCATCATACAGATATTCCGTGAATTCTCTGCCATATTTCTTTGAGAGATGAGCCAACAGTTCCTCGACGGTGAAAATGCTCGGTGATTGTATTTCATCTTCTTTCTTGCCAGTTATTTCTCTGAGAGATGTAAAAAACCTCACTTTGATTTTCATTTAGGCTTCCCCCATTGTTGGCTATTATGTTAATTTGCGGGGCAGAATTTATCCTATTCTATGTTGTAGTTTGCTTTAGAGGGAGTTTTGACGAGGCTATGGTTTGTTGATCATTCTGTTGATTTCTTCTTCCATGTTGTGGCCGTGGCAGTAGACCAGAGCCTTTTTGATTCCCTTCACTTTCTCAGCCGCTTTTTTGATGTCGGAGGCGAGTTTGAAGGCAATCGGGCAAAAGGGGCTTGAGGGCACAAAATCGACTTTCACCACCCCAGGTTTTTGTTCTTTCACGTCGGTGATCATTTTCATTTGGCCAAAAGTTAACCCTGTTTCCGGATCTACCACTCTCTCAACTTCTTCTCGCACTTTCTTCTCTAGGTCTGTCAACCTTCCCACCTATTCAGATATTTCATTCGTAAACTACGTAGAAAATGCTTTTTCCTCTTAATAAAAGGGTAGGGCTGTGCATGTTTTCAGCTCGATTAAACTTAAATATTGCTAGGAGTTCTCAGATTAAACGGCGCCGCTGAAGCTGTCGATCGAGCCGCCGTAGCTCAGTTAGGTAGAGCAACGGGCTGTTAACCCGTGGGTCGACGGTCCGAGTCCGAAGACGGTGAACATGTGTCTCGTCTGGCGAATCCGGCGGCGCCAACTCTTTCTACCCTCAGCATACAATGGTTTTTGAAGCCCCCTCCCCACTTTAGCGAGTCGTTTTCCGAAAAAACATTGATTTCAACATTCTGTTGCTATTAGAATCCAAATAGGTCATGCTCAAGGTAGACTTTCGGGAGAAGAATAAGTTTAACACTTAACACATATTACCTTGTTTAAGAGTAAACTCAAACAAAGGAGCCAACAAAATTTGACAAAAATCCATTTCTGGCAAGGAAACAAAGCATGCGCAGAAGCAGCCATAACAGCCGGGTGCAGATTCTTCGCCGGATACCCGATAACACCTTCCAGCGAAATCGCCGAACACCTAGCCCTGAGACTACCCCAAGAAGGCGGCATAGCCATCCAAATGGAAGACGAACTAGCCTCCCTAGGCGCGGTCATAGGAGCAAGCTGGGCAGGAGCCAAAGCCATGACTGCCACCTCAGGCCCCGGCTTCAGCCTCATGCAGGAAAACATAGGCTACGCTTTCATGACCGAAACTCCGTGCGTAATCGTAAACGTCCAGAGAGTTGGTCCAAGCACTGGTCAAGCCACTAAATGCGGTCAAGGAGACGTGATGCAGGCCCGCTGGGGAACTCACGGAGACTATGCCTCCATTGTTCTATCGCCCAACTCGGTGCAAGAAATGTTCGACCTAACCATCAAAGCCTTCAACTTAGCCGAAAAATATCGAACACCCGTTGTACTCTTAGCCGACGAAATCGTGGCTCACATGAGAGAACCAATCACCGTGCCATCCTCAGGCAAGATAGAAATTGTCAACCGCAAAAAACCGAAACCAACAGACAATGCCTTCTTCGGCTCAAAAGAAATCCCGCCGATGCCATTCGTAGGCCAAGGCTTCAACGTAGCCGTGACAGGATCAACCCACAACGAATACGGAATCCGCTACACAGCCGATCCAGCTGTGCACCGACGACTGGTCGAGAGGTTGGTGGGAAAAATAAGAAGAAACGCAAGCAAAATCATAGACTTCGAGGACTACAACATTAAGAACTGCGAAGTTGGCGTCATTTCCTACGGATGCACCTCCCGGGCAGTTTACGAAACAGTTGACCTAGCGAAAAAGGAGGGAATCAACCTCGGATTCCTTCGACTAAAAACCATATGGCCCTTCCCCGAAGACGTCGTTCAGACAATGGCTGAAAACGCCAAAATACTTTTCGTGCCGGAAATGAATCTGGGACAAATTTTCTACGAAGTAGAGAGAGCGGTTCACGGCACGGTTCCAGTTGTTCCCATAAACAAGATCGGTGGCGGAGAAATGATAACGCCTGAAGAACTGCTCGCAGAAGTCGTGAGGGATGTGAAAAACGTTGACTGAAAGGTTTTCCATCCGAGAATACATGAGAGACCTGCCGCTTCCCTTCTGCACAGGCTGCGGCGACCTAACAATCATGAGCTGTTTCCTCAGGGCCGTTCATGAACTGGGCTACAAAGACCTTAGCAAATTCGTTTTCTGCAGCGGCATCGGATGCGCGGCATGGATTCCATCCCCCTACTTTAAAGCAGACTCCATCCACGTTCCCCACGGCAGAAGCATACCAGTCGCCACCGGCGTGAAACTCATTCGTCCAGACCTAAACGTAGTAGTCTTCGGCGGAGACGGAGACCTCACAGGAATCGGTTTAAGCCACCTGATTCACGCTGCCCGAAGAAACCTCGACATCGCTGTTGTCATGGCGAACAACATGGTCTACGGAATGACAGGCGGACAAGTTGCCCCCACAACCCCGATAAAAGTCAAAACAACGACAACCCCCTACGGAAACGTTGAACGTCCCTTCGACACAACTCGCCTAGTGGTTGCGGCTGGAGCCAGTTACGCAGCCCGCTGGACAACCTTCCACATCGAACAATTAAAAGAATCCATGAAAAAAGCCATAACAACCAAGGGCTTCGCCTTCATCGAAGCCGTAAGCCAGTGCCCCACAGCCTTCGGAAGAAGGTTTGGACTCAAAACAGCCTCGGACATGCTTCGATGGTTCAAGGAAAATTCTGTGACGCTTCAGGAAGCCGGAAAAATGGCTGAAAAAGACTTGGAAGGAAAAATCGTGGTGGGAGAATTCGTTCATCGAGAATTTCCAACAGTCACCGAAACTCTTTACGAGATCATGAAGGAGGCAGAGAAGGGTGCCAAAAAGAATTGAGGTAAGAATCAGCGGGTTGGGAGGACAAGGCGTCGTTTTAGCCGGAGAAATCCTTGGAAGAGCCGCTGCTTATGAGGGAAAACGTGTGGTTCAAACCCAAAGCTACGGAGCTGAAGCCAGAGGAAGCGCCGCAAAAAGCGAAGTCATCATCTCGGACAGCGAGATAGGTTTTCCAAAGGTTAGAAAATGCGATGTCTTGGTGGCTATGAGCCAAAGTGCTGTTGAAATGCATCTGAAAGATTTGAAGGAAAAAGGCGTGCTAATAGTTGATGAAGACCTGGTGAAACACTTGCCTGAAACGAAGGCAAGGGTCTTCAGAATTCCAGCGACGAAAACTGCGGAGAAGCT
>JACUTO010000064.1 GCA_014859755.1 Candidatus Bathyarchaeota archaeon | reverse complement strand
CAAACATTTCTCATAAATCCCTGGAAACCTAGATCGCACAAACTGGGAATCCTTAAAAGATATGTCTAGAAATACGCAGTTATCTCCGCTTTTCTTTAGCTCTTGATCGATGGCTCTAGCAACTATGTCTCGAGGGGCTAACTCTTTCGCGCGCGCGGACATTGGTAGGTTTTTCACTTGTCTTCGCAGCAGGAGTGATGACTTACATCACGGCAGACGAATTGATCCCGGTAGCGCATGAGTATGGGTATAAACACACCGTCTCTGTCAGTCTCTTGCTGGGGATAATATTCGCTCTGATGGTCGATGTAATATTAAGCTAAGTTATGCGCCCGCCACACTAGCATGCGCGCGCTGCCATTTAATAAGTTAGCAGGGTTTCCGTTTCTTCAAGAACCCACTCGAGGGTCTGCTTCGTTGCATGCCATGCGATATCATCTTTTTCAATGTATGGTCCTTCGGTTAATCTCTCTTTCTTAAGCTTATCTAATCGTTCTCTGATTTCTTTTTCCGTTCTCATCTTTATGATCTCTTTTCTGTTATATGCAGGCTGCTTAGCTTTTATTTTGTTACCTTCGGTCTCTCACTTAATCTATCTATATATTCCGCATATCTTGGATAGAATTTGCTGCTTTGTCTCGCTAAGGCTAGGTAGTGTTTAGTTCCGATTCGTTTAGGCACACGGCCTTCAATGAAATCAGTAACGCTTTCAGGAATCTCCAACTCTATCATCTTGTCAAATGTAAACTTCCGCAGATACTTAGGAGCAATAACACGGATTTTCCTAAAGTAACTTGAGCTTGAGTTTCTTTCCAACCTCTTGATACATTTCTGCTTGTGAAATTGCTTGCGAAGCACTAAGGGGCCATCTAGGAAAGAACGAGGTCAAAATTTAGAAAGCGCTTTCGGTAGAATAGGCACGTTTATTTAATCCAAAACTTGATTTAATCTTAAGTGGAATGGAGGAAATTTTCGTGGCGTATTTAACAACAACGGAAACGGGACAGCCCGTTCTCATTTTGAAGGAGGGAACTGGTCGAAGTAGGGGAAAAGAGGCCCAGAGAAACAACATAATGGCGGCCAGAATTATTGCCGAAGCCGTAAAAACCACTCTGGGTCCGCGGGGCATGGACAAGATGCTCATCAGTAGCATGGGTGACATCAAGATAACTAACGATGGCGCTGCCATCCTAAAAGAGATTGACGTAGAACATCCAGCAGCTAAGATGATAGTTGAGGTGGCCAAGACACAAGATGACATGGTCGGCGACGGAACCACCACCGCCGTGATCCTGGCTGGAGAACTCCTAGGAAAGGCGGAGACGCTTTTGGATCAAAACATTCATCCAACTATGATTGTGAGTGGCTACAGAAAGGCCTTTCAGAAGGCCGAAGAGATTCTTCAAAAGATCGGAATCCCTGTTGATATTGAGGACCGGAAAACTTTACGTAAGGTCGCCGTAACCGCCATGGCGAGCAAGGTGATGGGCGAAGCAAGAGAACACTTGGCGAACATCGCCGTCGACGCCGTGAAACAGATCGTCGAGCAGAGGGGCGAAAAAAACACTGCTGACATCGACAACATCCAAATAATTAAGAAAGAGGGAAAAAGCCTAGCTGACACAGAGCTCATCCAAGGAATAATACTAGACAAAGAAGTAGTCCACCCCGGCATGCCTAAGCGAGTCGAGAAAGCCAAAATAGCCCTCATAACCGCCGCTCTGGAAGTGAAGAAGACCGAGATCAGCGCCGAAATCAGAATACGCGATCCCACCCAAATGAAAGCCTTTCTAGACCAAGAAACACGCATGCTCAAGGACATGGTGGAGAAAGTTAAAAAGGCAGGCGCTAACGTGCTAATCTGCCAGAAGGGCATCGACGACCTAGCCCAACACCTCCTAGCCAAGGAGGGAATAATGGCCACGAGAAGAGCCAAGGAATCTGACATGGAAAAACTGGCCAAGGCAACAGGCGGGAGAATCATCAACAACCTAGACGACTTGAAAGCCAAAGATTTGGGAGAGGCTGGACTGGTGGAAGAACGGAAAATCGGCGATGATAAAATGGTCTTCGTAGAGAAATGCAAGGACCCAAAATCCGTCTCAGTGCTAATTCGTGCAGGCCTTGAGAAAATGATAGACGAGGCTGAGAGGGCCATCCACGACGCCCTATCCGTCGTAGCAGACGTAATCGAACACAACAAGGTCGTTGCGGGCGGAGGAGCCGTTGAAGCCGAGATAGCCAAAGAGATTCGCGACTACGCAACAAAAGTGGGAGGAAGAGAACAACTCGCCATCGAAGCCTTCGCCGACTCCGCAGAGGCAATCCCAAAAACCCTGGCAGAGAACGCGGGCCTCAACACCATCGACATACTAGTGGCCCTAAGGTCAGCCCACCAGAAAAAGAAAGGATATACAATGGGCGTCGACGTTTTTTCAGGCGACATCACGAACATGCTAGAGCAGGGCGTCATTGAACCGGTTCGGGTCAAGCAGCAGGCCTTAAAGTCGGCAGCCGAAGTAGCCTCCATGATCCTAAGAATCGACGACGTGATCGCCGCAACAAAACCAAAGGCAGAAGGCATGCCCTCCAGAGGGGAAGAATAAGACTGAGAAGGGTTCGTAATGCATGCGCAAAAGCACTGAAGATTAGGTTTAAATCTCAGTTTAAATTCTCAGAATAGATCCTTCGCATCGTGCGGGTGGTGTATGCCATAAGTAAAATAGGATTGAGTTTTATTTAGTGAGCAGCAGCAGTCGCGTGGCCTGTCTTCTTAAATCTTTAGTACAACTTGGTATGATGTGTTATGTGTTAATGATTAGAGGGAGAAAGGAAGTGATAATGAATGTTTAAAGTAGGCGATACTGTAGAAGTCCTTAAAGGCGATTATAGAGGTAGGACTGGTAGAGTAACAAAAGTTAGAGAAGCATATCAACAATCAAGACTTGCTAAGTTTCATTTCGGTAAGCATCGAATAACTGTCGATTTGGGGAAGGACGAAAGGTCTGGCAAACACATTCCCCTGCAAGAATTTAGTGAGCGTGGAATAAGGAAATTGAGCTAGAAGGAGATGAAAAACATGGTTTAAGACCTTCACAAAATGAAAATACTGCTAAACGAAATCGAGGACAAAGTAAAAGAACTGCTAGAAGAAATCAAGAAACAATAGTTTCTTTTCTCTTTTTTTATCTCTTATATACTACCTTTTTTCTTCCTATTTATAGTCAGTTACCATCTCTGTTATCCAAATTTTTCATTGACCAGTATGGTCCAGAACCTAAAGTTAAAGTCGTTATTCCTATGTTTTTTACAGAAGAAGAGGATTTTTTTATGGAACGTACTCTTTTTATAATCGGGTTGATGTGTAGATGGCTGTTTTAGCTATTGTGAAGGTACGTCAAGATTTTAGGGTTACTATTCCGAAGGAAGTTAGGGAACTTCTAGAACTAAAGCAAGGTGACGAAGCTGTTTTCTTCACAATGGAAGGCTGGAAGGAACGTGTTTGTTTTAGGAAGAGCGGGCATTAAATGGTCTATAAGAATGGTTTGCCTCTGGATATGATAATGTTCCTCCAGCAGACATCTTCAGGGTCAACATAAAACTAAGATGAAGATGAGCTTGAATGCAAAGAAAAAAGGTAAATATTGGAAGCAAGAATTTCATTAAGAACTCAGAGCACAAGAAACTAAACATCCTACCTTTTTTCTAGAACATTAGATTAACTCTTAAACAAACAACCACATCTGGATTTCCACTACGCTTGTTTCTTGATAAGATTCGTTGCTTTCTTGATCAGTTTTAGGGCTCTTTCTTTTGGTAAACCTGTTGCTTCAGTTATCTTCTCAGGAGAGGCCTCAATCAGGTCTATGATGTTTTTGATCCCCCTTTCTTCAAGCCTTTGAGCGGTTCTTGGTCCTATGTTCCTGATCTTTGTGATGGCTGGCACTGCCATCTTGAGGAATTCAACCCTCTTCTTCAACCTGTTCTTGTCTGCCTCTAACACGTTTATCTTGTCCTCTAGCTCAGCGATGCTCCTCCTCAGACTATCCCTCTCCCTCACGACTTCCTCGTATCTACCTTTCCTCACATAACCCAGTCTCTCCAAAAAATTACTCTCCTTCTCGGCGACAGGGAACTATGAGCAGCTCTTTTGATCTTCTCAAAATCTCCTTTATGAAACTCCGTCCAAACTCATCCTTGACATAGACCCCGTCTCCATTGTTAGAAACAAAGATCAAAAGTTCATCCGGTATCTCCTTGAACGGAATCAGAGGATACACGCTTAACTGCCCCGTTTTATTCAATTTGACTTTGGCGCCAAACATTGTATGGACACTGTCTCCAACAATACGTGCTTCCCTTTAAAGAACAAACCTTACACTCAGCCCTCTCGAAGGGCCTAATCCTTCTAACTCTTCTCTTATTAGGCAATAATGCCCACAATGAGAAAAGCCAATTCTTCCATTTATTCTTACCTTCTCCACGCGCGCGCGTTCGCGAGTGGCTTATGAGGTTAGGCCTGTACTCTCAAACGTCTCATGATGATAGGGAGCAGATTGACAGAGAAATCGAGCGGAGACACGGTATGTACTCTGTCCCTATTTCTGGGATCTCTACTTTCGACTCAAAGTATCTATACAACTTCCTTGACACTTGAGGAAAGTAATTCATTCTTTAGGTCTGTCCTCTGTAACTCTCACATACTTCCTTTTCTTGGAAGCCCAAGGGGTTGTAAGTTTTTTATACACCTTCACTAATCCCATGTTCTTCAACTTTGGGACTACTCCCATCATTCTAGGAGGCAAGTTGGAAGTTAAAACTTCTCCACGCTCTTTAATGAAAAGATAAACCTCTTCTTCAAAGTCAGTTAATCTATTTGACAAGCCAAACACATCCCCTATTCACCAAAGTGGGTGATTCCATTTGCGTGCGATAGGCAGATCTTTCTCGGTTAAAAACCAAGAAAAGTTTATTGAAAGATAACCACTTCGAAGTATTCTATATCTACATTTTATTAGATTACTGAGAGTTATTATAATCATTGTTTCCTTCATATTTCCTCTTTTGATTCAGGAGCTTCAGCGTATGTTATCGTCATTAATCGTGTTGTGTAGCCAGCTATTCTGTTTCTTAGTTTTTTCGAAGAAATGTTGGTGAAAGTGTCCACGAGTTTTTTGTTGTTTTCAAAGTCTGTTGTGAATTTGCCTGGAAATCGCTCTACAAGTTCGCGGGCTATCTTCTTGCATGCATGCATGCATGTGCATGCGCGCATTAGATATATAACTTCGCGCCCCATGCGCCCCCTCATTTTTTCCGTTTTTTTCCAAACAAATTTGCTCACCATGAATTCGAAATTGATGATGAAGGGAAGATATTTATCAACGGTAGGGAAATCGACATAGAACAGACTAACATCAAATTGATTGATTTTCTGAATCACACAAAGAAAATCCTAACAGGAACCAAGATAGCTCAAACCCAAAAAACAAAAGAAGAGAAAATTGAGTTTCTTAAGCGGTTTTTGAAGTAATAAAGCGTCCAGTCCGAGAGACACAAAAACCGAATTATGGTCTAGCAAACACATGCGATGACGAAAACACGCTATAGTCTTTCAAGTTTCTCAATAAATGCCTCAATTCTCTTCGCGGTCTCGTCGTCATCATACGCCATAAAATACGCCGCTAACCCCTTCAAGAAAAGGCTCTATTCTTTGTTATCACCTCGCTCGAAGAAGTAAGCATAGCATTTATGTACACATCTTCGAGACTTGAATCTCAAAAAATCGAAGAATTGAAAGAAGTTTACCGTCATGACATAAAGTCAAACTTCATGTTACTACTCTTCTAAAAAGTCTATGTCTTCTTCGAATTCTTCTTCCATTGCACAGAAGTCGCAAAGCCCATTATTGGCTTGTGCTTCCAGTTCGTCTATCTCTGTTCCGCACTTTCTGCACTTTGGCATTTTCTTTCACTTCCTCTTTTGGCTTGGTTCCGTTTTTCTTTTCTATGATTCTAGCGAATTCGTGAACCCTAGTTAATTGCGCGCGCAAGACTGTTGAATGTGTATCTCGGTCTGTCAAAAAAGTGATCTAAGCTATTATTTAACCTTCTGAAGCCCTGTCCAATGTATAAGCATAAAAGTTGTTTTGCAGTCTTCACATTCAAAGTATTGTAGATCGCTCAGTTGTTTGAACCTTGTAGATTTACATTTAGGACAGATAGCCATTACATTTCACATCTACCTTTTGTTTCTCTAGGCTCTACTTTAATAGGTTTCTCAGATTCTATTTGTATTTGAATCTGTTTAAGTTCATGCTGAGCATGCGCGCGCATGCATGAGGGACGCATATGAGTTTGGAGGAACTTGTGAACAATCCGCTCTGGCCCATTCTTGTAGAGACCGTTCACGCCATGATCATGTACCCCCATCACAAGGCTTACATTAGAGACGTTGTCCTTCATGAGCAAACAGACGTGACTGAACATGAATTGGCGGCAAAGATGGGCATACCCCATGGTGAGGCTCTAATTATTCTCTACGAACTTCGAAAGCAAAAATCCAAAGGACTACCTGAAGGCGAAAACTCTAGCCAAACTTGATGGTGTTGGGACATCTTCGTGAAAGCAGTAGATGACCGGAATTTTTACGAGCGCGCGCACATAGGAATTATTAAAATGCATGCATGCATCTTCAAGCGAGAAATTGACTTAAAAATCCCATGTCTATTATACTTATTAGAGGCAGTGTAATAGAAATTCAGGAGGAACAAGAATGGAAATGGAAGAAGCTGATAAATTAACAAAATATTTGATTGAAAATCTAAGAGTGTCTTTGCTCTATTTCTGCTCTATTAGTAAGACTCAACTTAGGAATCTTAGTTCTGAGATATCTTATCTATTAGGGAAATACAAGTAGGGATAAATATTATGACATGCGCGCGCGACGCCTAAGGTTGTAACTAGTCTCATGCAAGCGCAGATCTGCTTTTGGCTTTAGAAGTGAAAAAGGAGTGGTCGCCAATACCAGGTAGAGATGTTTCAGGTCGCCTAATTCCTTCGCAGGCTCCTCAAGGAACTAAACGGACTTCGAAGCGCTATTTCTCTAACGTTCAATGCGAAGGATGCATGCATAAACGAACACTTTACTGTTGGAGGCAGTGTCCCTACAACACATGGAAACGAGAGGCGCAGAGAAGAAAGTTTTGAAAGAGCTTCAAACCATTAGCGAAATGACAGAAGCCTTTGAGAAAATAGCGAAACGCAAGCCCTATTACATAGCTTGAAGGTCCCAAAAATGCAACAAAACAATGTTGATTTAAAAACGCTATGCTCAGACGTGTGCGCGCGCCAGTTTTATGCGCCTATTTCGCAGGAAGCTTAATCTCAACGATTTTCGGTATGTTGGACAACTTTTTCCCGCAATTTGGACATTTACCATCAAAAGGCCCTACGATCTCGTAGGGAGTTTTCAGGTCTTCCCCTTCGTAAAGAACAGCACCGCACTTATGACATTTCACCAGTAGAGGCACAATCTCACAGCCGAGAATAGAACTGTTGCAGACTATTTATGGGTTGGGACGCAAGTAAACAGCTGAAGGCGAGAGAGTAATGCGGGCGCGCATCGTCAAACATAAAGGAGCAGACCATGTTTTTTGACCCAATGTAGAATGTATGTATTAATGTTTATATGCGTCAGTGAAAGGTGAATAATCAGGCAAAGGCGAAAAAGTAGATGGCTAATGAAAAAGCTGTAAGAAAGGCTATTCAAAAAAGAGTCAAAAGTAGGCGGTACTCAGGCAAATATAAAGGAAGGGGAAAATACAAACCAAAAGACCCTGTGTAGTAAAAGCGGGCACACATTTGGTCTTTCCTTTTGGGTTTGGGTCTTAAATCTTTAGTACAACTTAAAATGATATATTGTTTGATAACAATGCTAATCGTTTAAACTCTGGCTGAAGAGATGTAAGATAAATGGGTAGAAAAGAACGATGCCCCCAATGTGGGAGCAAAAAGATTGTGATAACTGGAGATCTGAAAAAATGTAAAGTTTGCAAATATGAATGGACGGGAAAACCTAGAGGGAAAACTTCTAAGAAAGATAAAGTCC
>JACUTO010000063.1 GCA_014859755.1 Candidatus Bathyarchaeota archaeon | reverse complement strand
AATCTCGCAACATACTGGTAGCTTTTGGCGCACCAACCCAAGGGCTATACGACATCGTGGCACGTGAAAAACTTAAACTCAACGAAGTTGCACATTTCACGGTTAACACCATTCCAAATCAGGGAACCGAAACAGTCAGAACCGAAGAGGCGTTATATACCTCTTTAGCCATCTTAAACCTGATTATTGGAAAATGAATTCGCAACATTTATAACTCAACATTCTTATTGAAACAAAGACGAGTTTGGATGGAAACAGCAAAGAAGGATACGAAGTATGGGTCATAGAAAGAAGCACGCCCCAAAACGCGGCTCATTAGCCTATTTGCCTAGAGGACGTGCCGCTCGTGCTGTCGGTAGGATTCGCTTCTGGCCCAAAGTGGAGGAAGGCCCAGCTTTACTTGGCTTTATGGGCTATAAGGCTGGAATGACTCACGTTTTCATGGTGGAGGACAAGCCGGGCTCGCTAAACTTGGGTAAAGAGATAGTTCATCCTGCAACCATTTTGGATGTTCCCCCTATCACAGTTTGCGCCATTCGCGCTTACGTGAAAAATCAGTATGGTTTACAAACTTTTACCGAAGCTTGGATGAAAGACCCTCCAAAGGATTTTAACCGCGCCCTCGTATTGCCTGAACATTTCAATACTGACGAAGGCTTAAGAAAGATGGAAGAAGGCCTCGACAAAATCGTGGAGTTTCGCATCCTAGCCGCCACACAACCAAGACTCGCCGGCGTTCCAAAGAAAAAGCCTGATATTATGGAAATCAAGGTTGACGGAGGGCCTGTTGAGGAACAGTTCAAGCACGCGAAGAAACTGCTGGGGAAAACGGTTTCAGTTACCGACGTTTTTAAGGAGGGGCAGTTCGTAGATGTGGTTTCCGTAACCAAGGGAAAGGGCTGGCAAGGTCCAGTAAAGCGCTGGGGAATCAAGATTCTGCCCCGCAAGTCTCGAAAGACCAAGCGAGGCGTCGCCGCCATCGGCGCGTGGAAACCCCCACGAGTTTTATACACCGTTCCCAGAGCTGGCCAAATGGGCTACCACCAAAGAACCGAATACAACAAGCGCATCCTGAAAATCGGCATCGATGGGAGCGAAGTTTCTCCAAAGGGCGGATTTTTGAGGTATGGCCCTGTAAAAGGAACCTACATTGCCTTGAACGGAAGCTTGCCCGGTCCATCTAAACGTCTCGTCCGCCTGCGATATCCAGCCCGACCTCCAAAAAAGGTTCCTGAAGCTCCGCCGAAAATCACTTATATATCCCTAGAGTCACCGCAGAGATAAACCGGTGGTAAGGCCATGGGCAAGATTTCAGCTAAAGTTTTTGATCTCAAAGGAAAAAAAGTCGGCAGGGTTCGTCTCCCCCCAATCTTCAAAACTCCGGCTAGGCCGGATGTAATAAAGCGAGCCGTTGTTGCGATTCAGTCTCATCGTTTCCAGCCACAAGGTCGGGATGTTTTCGCTGGAAAGAGAACCACAGCAGAGTCTCGAGGAGTGGGCTTAGGAATCGCACGCGTTGCGAGATTGAAGGGAAGGGGTCAAAGAGCAGCCTTCATTCCATTCGCCGTGGGCGGTCGAGCCACACACCCTCCAGTGGTTGAAAAGAAAATCAGGAAGAAGATTCCTCGAAAGGAAATGCGGCTGGCCTTGCGTTCAGCAGTCGCCGCCACAGCGTCTAAAGAAGTCGTAGCCTCTCGGGGGCACATGGTAGATGATGTTCCCGATTTTCCGTTGGTTGTTGTGGATGAAATTCAAGGCTTGAAAAAAACTAAGGAGGTTGAGGAGGCTTTCATTCATATCGGAGTGTGGCCAGACATTTTTCGAGTCAAGGAAAGCCGGAAGGTTAGGGCGGGTAAGGGGAAGATGCGCGGTCGAAAGATGAAGCAGGCTGTCGGACCCTTGCTTGTGATAACCAAAAACGAAGGCATCGCTGAAGCAGCCCGTAACCTTCCAGGAGTAGACATCGCCTCAGTGGATAATCTAAACGTCGAACTTTTAGCACCTGGAACCCATCCGGGAAGATTAACTGTTTGGACGAGCTCAGCCTTTGAGAAAGCGGATAAGCTTTTTGGAGGAAAATAGGCTTGGACCCTCATGAGGCTATATTATATCCGGTTATGACCGAGGTTACGAGTCGCATACTTGAAACGGAAAACAAACTCGTTTTCGTCGTTAACAACAGGGCTACTAAGAGGGACATTAGAAGGGCGGTGGAAGAGCTTTACGAAGTGGTGGTAGAGAAAGTCAACGTTACAATTACGCCTAGAGGAGAGAAAAAAGCCTTCGTGAAACTTCATCCCGACTACAAAGCAGTGGATGTAGCGATTAAACTCGGCGTTATATAAACACAACTGACACGCGTTTTTGGGCTTCAAAATGCAGGTATCCCCCAAAATCTTTCCCGCTACAGTATTTCTGTTAATTGTCGGAGCATCAGTGGGGCTGCTCATATTCCCAGAACTCATATACCAGCTTCTTTTCTGGGTTGTAGAATCTTTTCAAGCAGGAGGACTTCCCATCTTGTTTGTTGCCATGATTTTACAGGCCTTAGCCATACCTATTCCTTCCGAGTTTGTCCTGATATGCGGAGGTGCAGCGTTTGGACTTTTGTCCGGATGGTTAGTTGGGGCATTAGGATCTGTGGTTGCTGCTTTCATAAGCTTTTACATTTCTCGAAAAGGAGGCAGATCCGTCGCCATTAGGTTTGTTGGCGAGAGAGGAATCGAGTTTGCGGATAATTGGTTTAACCATTGGGGCGTGTGGGCGGTTCTTTTGGGAAGAATTGCACCGTTCATACCATTTGATGTAATATCATATAGCGCGGGTTTGACCCAGATGAAGTCTAGAAGTTTTATGATTCCCACGGTGATAGGTACGTTGCCTAGAGCTCTTTTTTACGCTTTTTTAGGTGACTGCTTCAGCGTAACACTTACGGAACTCATACAGTATTATCCTGAAGTGCCTCCAGAACTGGAGGGAACAATGTTCATGTTCAACATCATTCTGTTTACAATAGTTATAGTAATGGCATCAATACTCATAGTATACTGGTTTGTCACACGACGATATGCGGCGAGGAAAGAAACTAAAAGTATTTAAAAAGGAGCTTATCTGTAGAACCTAATTATTCCACAGGAAGATGCAACATCGTGGGTAAACGAATTCGTGTCCAAAGACGCGGTAGAGGGTCTTCAACCTTTAGAGCATCCACCCACAAGAGAGTGGCGCCCGTTCAGTACCCTCCAACATCCAAAGAAGAACGGGAGGGAGTTATTCAAGGCCAAATCATGAAGATTCTCCACGACCCTGGAAGAGGCTCCCCGCTTGCCTCCATAAAACTTGAGACCGGCGAAACCTACTATTCGGTGGTTCCAGAGGGGGTCTATGAAGGTCAGCCAACTCAGATTGGAGGCAAAGCCGCGGTGGAGATAGGCAACGTTCTTCCTTTAGGCAAGATTCCCGAGGGCACCATGGTCTGCAACATTGAGCTTTCACCTGGCGATGGAGGTAAACTTGTACGTTCTTCTGGAACCTACACAACTGTGGTGGCGCACACACCCGATGGAACCATTTTGAAGCTTCCTTCTGGAAAGACTCGGTACGTCAATGACCTTTGCCGAGCAACGATTGGAATTATTTCCGGGGCGGGCCGCATCGAAAAACCCTTCCTTAAAGCGGGCGCTAAGTTTCACTTGATGAAAGCAAAGGGACATATGTATCCCCGCACGCGTGGCATAGCCATGGTGGCTGCGGCTCATCCATACGGGAGCAGCAAGAGGGGGGGTCGTAAGGTTACAACGGTGTCGCGTCGTGCTCCTCCGGGCAAAAAGGTTGGGTTGATCGCTGCAAGAAGTGCTGGTAGCAAAAGAAAAAGAAGAAAAAGGTAATCCGTTTTAAACCCTTAGTCTCTGAATGGGGGGAGAGGGCCTACATATCGCCTCAACATTATTTGTGACACAAACACACAAACGCTTAATCGCGTTGAGGTCACATTTTTTCATTTTGAAGCAGCTATGTTTTCACGTTAGAAATGTTTAATAAACTCGGGTGAGCCAAAAGTTGTAGGCGAGGAAGAAAATGCCTAGAGAATTTACCTATCGTAGCCACACTGTTGATGAACTGCAAAGTATGTCGATGGATGAGTTCATCCGCTTGCTTCCGTCGCGGCAACGTCGAAGCCTTCAAAGGGGACTCACCCATGAGCAAAGGATACTCCTCGAAAACATCAGAAGGGCTAAAAAAGTTCTGAAGGAAGGAGGGAAAGCAGTCGTCAAAACCCACACCCGTGACATGGTTATTCTCCCAGAAATGGTTGGCGTCACCATTCTAGTCCACAACGGAAAGGAGTTCACGGCGGTGGAAATAGCGCCAGAAATGATCGGGCACTACCTAGGCGAGTTCGCCATCACTCACAAGCCTGTCAAACATGGATCGCCGGGCATCGGCGCTTCAAGATCGTCAATGTATGTTCCTCTGAGATAAAAAGAATGGACACAGGCCAAGCGCCTGTAACTCTCCAATCTTGTCAAATCAACATATGTTTTCCAATAGCATTCATTCGCTCAATCTGGTTTTTGTTTTTGGTGGTGTCGCCTAGAGGGCACGTAAATAGATGAGCTTGTTTACAATGAAGCCTCGGCGCATGATGCGTCACGCGCGCAAAATCCCTGTGCAACAAAGTTTATATATTAGGCGCACTTTCAAGTGGCTTTACTGGATGATGACGGGGTGCGTAGAAAAACTCCTTTCTCTTTCAGCAACTAAACGGTTTTTATAAACTGTAGTTGCATGCACCCCATCATCCAGATATTATGGATATTCTCTTAAAGTTTCTGTAACTGTTTTCTACTCCGCGTGTGATATCTTATGGTGGGGAGAGAAGCCACCAAACGAATGAGTGAACAAATTCGAATGTTGGGTCTTTCGACGGCTACTCCGCAACTCTTCCTATTTAAAAATTAACGACACTGTCTAAATACGTGTTATTCAGCAAAAGGCTTTTCGCATCTGATTCTTACTTAAGCTCGATAGGTTGGTTCAGACGGCTTCTTTTTCTTGACTGAAGGAATCTTTGGGAGGGGGATGGGAGGAGGGATGTTTAAGGTTCGGCAGACAATTACCGACTCTAGGAATACGACGTTGGATATGGATTGAACGATAATCGGCGGTGGAGGCTTTTTTTCCTCATATGCGCTACGAATCTGTTTAAGTTCATCCTTTGACCCTGTCACGTGACTCTTCCCCTTCAAGCTAATTTGAGCCACAGCTGGAGTATAGTTTATAGTAAAAACAAAGGGAACCTCTAGCATGTCTTCACGTTTCTCGTTGATTCCCACAACGTTAAGATTTGTGGCTACCTGAACAGGGGGAATAGGCTTCTCAATATCCCAAAAACGCTCCGCAGAAATGTTATTTACAAAAACCCTTACTTGAACCATCCTCTACGCCTCATCTACCTAATCCTATAGAAGCTTCAAGATTTAAGCATGTGTCACGCGCTCGTTTCAGCCTGCTTATACCGCGTGAAACCGCAATGTCCGCAGGTGTAACGATCGTCATGATCAGCCATAAAGTATCCTGGCCCACATCGCTCGCAGATGGGAAGCAACCTTTTAAGCCCCTTTTCATCAACTTTGTAATAGGAGGAAACGCCTCTTCTTTTTTTAGCCTTTTTCTCTTCAGTTTTTTCAGTCTCTTTTTCAGCCACCTATGATTCCTCCTTCTTCTCTTCCGGTTCTTCCGGTTTTTCTGGCGTTTGCGACTCTTCTGACCGTTTCGGGGGCACATTTCTAGCCACTATGTGTTTCGGTTCCACGATTTTCGCTTGTTCAACGGAATCGTAAGCGTTAGCCTCGCCAACGGCGGTCATTGTTCCTGTTTTTGTCTCCATCTTTTTAACGTAAACTAGTTCAAGGTCTGTTTTCAAAAGGGTTGCAAGCTGTTTTCTAACCTCAAAACGATGTGGAGTTCCTCCAGTTTCTGTATGTTCAACTTTGAAGGTTACCTCCTTTCTTTTCAGCAGAGGGTTGTATTCTTTGGAAATGATTTTAACCTTCATTGGTACACTTCCATAGGCTTGTGATTTGACGTGCCTCCCTTACTTTAGCTTTTCGAAGACTGTTCCATGGCATCCACGATATGATGCATCTTTTCTCTCGTTTTTTCTGTAACCTTGACCACAACGATTCCTTCGTGCGGCTGTCCATAAACCACAAAGGAATTTTCAGGAGCACATAACACAGCTACGAGGGTAAGTAGGTCTTCTTCGCCATCAACCAACACCTTTGTTCGTCCCTTTCCGCTTAAAGCCTTTCTTGTAACAGTCCACGCCTCTTCAGTTAAAGTTCCAGGAGGATTTTTTAGGTGTAAAGTTTGGTCAGCATCCGCTACGATGGGCTGGATAGGATCTCTCATAACCTTGTTGTCAACTATTAAAACTTGCAAAGAAATGCCGTGCTTCATCATGTTGTCGGAAACTGCGTCACCCACAGAAATAACCGTTGACGGCCTGTCCCTTTCGATCAACTCTTTTAGTTTTTTCATAGTTTCATCGAATGACCCTTGAATCAACAGTCCTAAGGGCGCCTTTAATTTCTCGCGCAATGCAGGTGTGAGGAGGCGTATTTTGTTCACCTACCTTACACGGAGCGCGTAGCGTCCCTTTTCCTTCACTTTCATCGCGCGGGCTATAGCTGAGCCTTCGGGATCAATGATTATCACCAAACCAGTGAAGTCGTCGCTTAGGCTAGTGGCTTTACAACTTGGACAAACGGATCCATAAGAAATGAGATGGCATCCTCGACATGCTTTTTCACTCATGTTTCTGAGCTCCCGGCTGTTTCAGTCTCTTTTGTTTTTGCAGCTTTGACGCCCTCTATTTTTTCTATGTCTTTCTTGATCCATTCGATTTTTCCAAGGAAGGGCTGTCTAGCGGTTACACCGATTTTTCCAGAACCTCCGCCGCGGCCGAGAGAGACAGCAGTTATGCGAACTCGTACGTGGTCTCCAGTCGTGAGTTTTCTTTTTGTTTCTTTGCCCATGAGTACTCCTTGCCTCTCGTCATGGGAAATGTAATCATCCATAAGTTGAGATACGTGGAGTAAAGCGTCGACAGGTCCTATGCGGATAAAGGCTCCGAAATCTGCTATTTCAACTACCTCGCCCTCAACAACCTCTTGAATCTTTGGAAAGAATGTAAGAAGAGAGAATTTAACTTTGTGAAAAGTCGCCCCGTCTCCTGGAATAATCTTTCCGAAGGGGTTAACCTTGATTTTGGTCACGGCTATGACGTAACCAAGCTCCCCGTCGATCATGCCTTCATATTTCATCTTCAATTGTTCGTAACCCACAGTATCGATAGCCTCTCCAAACTTTTCCGGCGGTATGCGAATGGTGTCTTCTAAAGCTACGAGCTTAAACAAACAATTCTCACCTAATTTTGTTGATGATCCTGATGATTATCACTAATGCATGCCCCTCCATTTGCAACTGGGACTTTTGCCTCCAAATAATTGACAGCCTCATTTATAAGACTATACTGCTCCCTCTAACTCTAAACGATGTCTCTGCCTCAAGAAAATGACGGGAACTCTCAGATTTCTTAGCCTTTTCCTAAGCTCCCGGTCGTTTGTGGCAACGGGGCACTTCCACTCTGCTGCCACTCTAACAATTACGTCGTCATGGGTCTCCTTTAAGCCTTTTTCAACGTGGACTACGCGACATTTTTCGGCTATTCTAAGCGCTAACGAAGCTTGTTTACGCGTTTTGGGAGAGCCCTCTTTAGCTAGTTTTTGAAGTTCTTTTTGTGTTGGGGAGAGAAGAATGGGATCAAAACGTTGATTTAGAAGGTTGGTTAACTCTTCGAATATGTCGAGTTGAAATTGCAAAGGGACGAAAAGAAAGTTTGAGTCAAAAATCACTTTCACCTTTTCTTTTTTACTTACTCGCAAATTTTTACTCCTCCTCCAAACAATTACGTATTTAAGTATGCAGCGAAACTTATTTAATATCACAACAAAAGAAGGGGTGGCGACTGAAAATGAAAGTGCAGTATAAAATGAAAAGGATGGAATACCTTCTTCTAATCCTATTTGCAATAGTTCTCGCAGCTGCAATACTCTTTGGCTTAGTCTTAAAGATGTATAATGTTTCGCTCATATTGATATTCATAGACTTTCCCTTGGCATTAATAATCGCAGTTTTCGCTAGTCTGGGCATCCGGGAAGAAGAAGAAGCAAAAACTATGTAGACTCTTTGAGAACTCATGGCGCTGAA
>JACUTO010000062.1 GCA_014859755.1 Candidatus Bathyarchaeota archaeon | reverse complement strand
CTCCCAAATCCGTAGCAGTCATAGGTGCGTCAAGAAACCAGAGTAAGCTCGGATACCAGAGCTTGAAGGCCCTCACGGACGCAGAGTACCAGGGCGAAATCTACCCCATAAATCCAAACGCTGAAACCGTGGGTGAATATAGGGCATACCCAAGCATTCTAGACGTTCCAGAAGAGATAGATCTGGCAGTGATATCGCTTCCCTCTTTCGGCGTATTAGACGCGGTCAAGGGCTGTGCAAAAAAAGGAGTCAAAGCGGTGGTGATTTTCGCTTCGGGCTTCAAGGAGCTAGACGACCAGGGTGCCCACATGGAGAAGGAAATAGCACGAATATGCAATGAGGCGGGAATCAAAATCATCGGGCCAAACACGATAGGACTGATGAACTCCTACTCAAATCTGAACTCCACCTTTGCACCCATGGGCAAACTGCCTAGGGGCAACGTCTCAATCATAAGCCAGTCGGGTGGGATGGGAACCACTCTAGTGGCATACCTGCTTGAGGCAGAGCTGGGATTCAGCAAGTTTGTAGGCGTGGGAAATAGAGCCAACGTAGAAATAGCCGACGTACTACTTTACCTGAAAGAGGACCCAACAACCAAAGTAATATGCATATTCCTCGAAGGCGTGGAAGACGCGCGTAGACTTATGCAGGTTGCAAAAGAAGTGGCCGAAGAAAAGCCCACACTGATATACAAGGTCGGCAAAACAGAAGTCGCGGCTCGAGCCGCTTTTTCACACACCGGCTCCCTAGCCGGATCCTACAAACTGTACAAGGCTGCTTTCTCTCAGGCAGGGATACTAGAGGTGATCGAACCCTCCGAACTCATCGACGCAGCAAAGGCGATATCCATTCTTCCACCAGCTAAAGGTGAAAAGGTTGCTCTTGTAACCCACACCGCCGGACCGAGCCTGGTGATCACCGAGGTATTAGAGCGCCACGGCATCAAGTTGTCCGTCTTTTCCAACGAAACAAAAAGGCGAATCCAAGAGGCCGTGCCTGTCAATATAACGGTGCAAAACCCCTGCGACTTGCTCGGCGTCGCCTACGTTCTCCCCGAACTATACGGGATCGTCGGAGGAATAATACTTGAAGACAGCGATGTCGACGCGTTGATAGCGGTCTACACCCCTTCTTTTCAGCCAGAAGTCCGTCTCCCAGCGAAGGAACTAATAGAGATAGCCAAGGTCGCTGGTAAACCCGTTGTCGCCGCTCTTGTCTCTCCAAGCACACTCCCCATCGAAGAGAAATCTGATTTGGAGCAAAACGGGGTGGCCGTTTACAGAACACCCGAAAGAGCCGCAAAGGCTGTGGCAAACCACATCAAATACTGGAAACTGAGGAGAACCACGCGCGCAAAGAAGGGCTGGGCGATAGAATAGCGTAACAGAACAAAGTCACTGGCAGATTCTGAGATTGAGTTTATTTCCGCTTGTATAACCCTTTCAGCACCGCTTTGTCAAGAGTGTGCTCCCTAACCTTGTCGAAGAAGTTGCGTTTGTTAACGCCTTCCAGATGTTCGACGTCAAGGGCATATACGGTGAAGATGTATCTGTGCGTCCCTGAAGGAGGACACGGTCCCCCATATTCTTTCATACGGAAGTCGTTTTCAACCTGTTTGGCTCCCTCGGGCAAACCGCCCTGCTCAACGGTTCTTATGTCCTTGGGAATGTCGTGGACAAGCCAGTGAATCCACGTTCCCATCGGCGCATCCGGATCCGTAACGCTCAGAGCAAAACTTTTCGTCTCCGCGGGCACGTCTTCCCACGAAAGCTGTGGAGAAACATCTCTCCCGTCACACGTGAATTCGGAAGGAATGTTGCTGTTATCTTCAAAATCTTTACTCTTCAATTTCATATAAACACCCCAAACCTAATGGATGCTGATCCCAATAAAAAACTTGTTAAGAGAAGGAAAGATGCGAAATCCACGGTCCATTAAGCAAACTTTGACAAATTATATCTAGGAGCAACTCGTTTAGTTATAACAGTTCAGAGTTGAGGTGAAAATTTTGAGTGAAGAACTCCAAGAAGTTGGAAGGGTGTCACATTTCTTCACAAAGATAAGCGTGGCAGTCATAGAATTGACGGCTACGATCTCCGTTGGCGACAGAATCCTCATCAAAGGACCCACCACAAACCTTGAACAAACGGTCGACTCCATGGAGATAGAACACGAAAAGGTCCAAAGAGCAGAAGCAGGTCAAAGCATCGGAATGAAAGTAAAAGACCGCGTAAGAGAAACCGACATCGTCTACAAAATAGTCTAAAACCATCATTTTCTTTCTTTGACGGCAAAACCCTAGCAATCATTACAGCACCTGCTTTCACAAAAATTAACTTCCATCACCGCTTCTAGTTGAGAACAGAAGGGATTCCATGCTGAAGAAAATGACAAACTCCAGTCTCCACAACCTCGTCAAATTCTTCGAGACGGCAGGTAGACTAAAAAGAACTCCGAGAGCGGGGTGGATCGAAATAGGCATACGGCAACCCGAGTCTGTTGCAGATCACACTTTCAGAACATCCATTCTCTGCATGATATACGCTGATATGGAAGGCTTAGACCAGCTAAAGCTGCTGAGAATGGCGTTGATTCACGACCTCCCCGAAGCAATCACAGGAGACCTGACGCCGTCAAAAAAGACTAAGGAAAGCAAAGAGAGAGAAGACGCTGCCATAAAACAGATACTAGACCTCCTGCCAAAAAAGCAGAGGGAAAAATACTTGACGGATTGGAACGAATACCAAGAAGGAAAGACCGAAGAGGCGAAAGCCGTGAGACAACTCGAAAAACTTGAAATGGCCCTACAAGCCAAGGAATACGAAAAAGCCAGATCAACAGGCCAGAGCCTAAAAAGATTCATCAAATCCGCAGAAAAAGCCGTCACACGGCCAGAACTAAGAAGACTCCTCTCATGCATCCTGGAGGAACGACAGCGATGAGCGTCAGAAAAAGATGGACCAAAAAGTTCGCCCAGTCACTAACCGAAGACGAAAGAAAAGCTTTCAAGCTGTGGCTAGAATTTTCCGAGGGAAGAATCTCAGAATCCGAGTTTAAAACAAAAATGGACATCAAGGTTATGCCGAGGATGCTCGGCAAGATGAGCGCAGCAAGAATCAACGCCCTAGAAGACGAGATTGAAAACTTGAGGAAAAGAGTAGACGCTTTGGAAAAGAAAACACGAAAGGCTTAGACACGAAGGTGAGAAGGTGCGATCTAGCCTTGTTAACCTAGACGACTTTCCAGCCACAAAAGAGTACGTCTACTTGAACGCTGCATCGATTTCCCTGATGCCCCTACCCGTCTTGAGGAAGATGAACGATTTTCAGGAAGAGCTGGCACTCAGAGGAACGGTGTGGTTTGACGAAGAAGTCGAAACCATGGCCATGGAAGACGCCCGCAACGAAGCAGCCAAACTCATAGGCGCCGGTGTTGACGAAATCGCCTTACTCTCCAGCACAACCGAAGCCCTCTGCGCAATCGCATGGTCCTTAGACTTCAAGCGGGGCGACAACGTGGTTACCACGGACATGGAATTTCCAAGCGTAATCTACCCGTGGATGAGAATCGGAAAAGAGAAGGGCGTTGAAGTCAGATTAGCCAAAAACAAAGAAGGCATAGTTGAGGTAGCAGACCTAGAGAAGCTGATGGACGACCGCACCAGGGTGTTAGCCATAAGTCACGTGGAATACGCAAGCGGCTTAAGGTTCAACTTGAAGGAACTACATCAACTGACCTCAAAGCACGGAGCCTCGCTGGTCGTAGACGCCATACAGTCGCTAGGCGTGGTTCCCGTAAACGTCAAGAACGAAGACGTCGACATACTCGCCTCCGGTTCCTACAAGTGGCTGCTCGGTCCCTTCGGAGCCGCCATTCTATACGTGAAGAGAGACGTCTACGAGGAACTTGACCCTCCATTTGTGGGATGGAGGAGCACAGAAGAACCATTTGAGTTCAAGCCAACGCAACTCAGATACGCAAAGACAGCGAAAAAGTTCGAGTACAGCACCACGGATTATGCGTCTAAGACGGGGCTAGCTGAAGCGATAAAATATCTGCAAAGGATAGGCATAAAAAGAGTCTACGACCACGTGTTGAAGCTCACCGGGAACTTGATGCAGTCCCTGTCGAATCTAAGGGGAGTGAAGGTTATAACGCCTAGAGAAGACGAGAGGAGAGCCGGCATCGTTACCATCCGCTTTGAGGAGGCTGATTACATGGAGGTTGCGAAAAAGCTTGGCGACAGAGGCATAATTGTCTCTCCCAGATTTGAGAGTGTAAGATTTTCGCCCCACGTATATAACACTGAAGAAGACATGTCTAAAACTTCAGAAGAGTTAAAGAAGATAATCAGCTAAAAAACGCTCATGACCGAAAGCACAAACAAGAGAAGGCACACCAACAAAAACGATAATATAAGCGCCCTTTCTCCTTGACGCCAAACATATACACATTATATCTGCTGTTTTCAAACCGTCAGTTATACAAACTTTAAAGGCATGTTAGAGTACCGTTTTCACCCGGTGTAGGCGTTGTCTAAGCCAGTCACACTAAACGACGTTTACAAGGCTCGAAGAATCGTGAGCAAGTATCTTCCCCGAACACCCCTTGTAAAGTCTCCAATCCTCTCTAAGCGACTAGGATTTGAAGCCCACGTCAAATGCGAGAACCTTCAGCCTATAGGCGCCTTCAAGGTTAGGGGTGGCGTATATCTGATTTCAAAGCTTTCAGAGGAAGAAAAACATAGGGGCGTCATAACAGCTTCAACTGGAAACCACGGTCAGTCCATAGCCTACGCAGCGTCCCTTTTCGATGCGAAAGCCATCATCGCAGTGCCTAAAAACTCAAACCCGAACAAAGTTGAAGCCATAAAGAATTTCGGAGCCCACGTCGAATTTCGCGGCTCAGACTTTGACGAAGCAAGACTTTGGGTAGAAAAAGAAGCCAAAAGGAAGGGTTACAGGTACATCCATTCAGCCAACGAACCCTTACTAATCGCAGGGGTCGGAACCCTCTACCTTGAAATCATGGAAGACCTCCCAGACGTCGAAGCCATACTAGTCCCCATAGGAGGAGGTAGCGGAGCCGCAGCAGCGTGCATCGTGGCGAAATCCATAAACCCTGAAGTGAAAATTATCGGCGTCCAAGCTGAAAAAGCACCCGCAGTCTACCTGTCCTGGAAAAACAAGAAGTTTACTGAAACCAAGTCAGCTGAAACCTTCGCTGACGGCCTTGCCACAAGGGTCCCCTTCAAACTCACACTCGACATCATCAACAAACACATAGACGATATTGTCCTTGTAAGCGACGACGAGATGAAAAAGGCAGTTCTAACACTCCTTGAGACAACTCATCAGCTTGCAGAGGGAGCTGGAGCCGCCTCAACAGCAGCGGCCTTTAAGCTTAGAAAGAAGCTTCAAGGAAAGAAAGTTGCCCTCGTCTTAACGGGAGGAAACCTAACTCTCCAAAACCTCCAAAGCATATTCAAGAACACATATGTTGCCTAAGGCGTTTCGGTTCTCCTTATCTGTATTCCTTTCTCCAAGGCTATCACTTCAACCAAGTCTTGTATACCAGAGGTCCTTATCTTTCTCTCCAGCACCTGCTCAACTTGAAAAACACCCGCAGAATTATCCATGCTCACTAAGATTTGAACAGGCTTCCTGTCTCCCCTCTCAACCTCAACCTTCGTGATGGAGAGAGCGGAAAGGGAGTGAATGTCAACTTTTCCAGTTCTGTAGGGAATTCTAGCCCTTCCTCCAGCCATGTCGGTTCCATCCGCCACCTTCACTGCCCCCGCCTCCACGCTTAGGCATTCAACTTCTTCGTCGTGAGAGAAGATGGAGTGAAGTATTTCCGACTTCAACTTTATCGAAAGAGCTGAATCCTCAGGGTAAACTTTCTTCAGAAGCCTGTCAAGGATGGGATTCGCAATGACGCAACCGTGAATATGGTGGTCAACACGGTGCACGACATTTCCTACATCATGAAGGTAGGCTCCGCAAAGGACAATAACCTTCGCATCTTCAACGGAACAAACACCGTTTTCAACGGTCGTGGGCGTAACTTTCTTAGTTAGGAGATCAAAGATTTCTAAGGCGCTTCCCGACGCGATTCTAGAGTGAACTGGACCGTGGTCATTGTACATCATACGCTTCACTGCCATCACATTTGCCATACGAAGACAACTCTGAACCTCTAAGTCGTTTTCCAACAAACGAAACATCTTTTCAACCTTGGGCTCCTCCAAATGAGAATACACAAGATTCGAAGAAACCACCACCATTTTTCATCCACCACCTTACACTATAAACACAGCACATAAGAAACTTAAGCAGTGTCTAAACGTCTACCGAGGCAAACAAAAACCGTCTTAGTTCATATCACGTATAGCCGAAACGAGTTCTATTCTCCACGTAGGTGCTAGGATCGACTTCCTGAACAGTTACCCCGTCTACGTCTATGACGTAAATTGTATGAAGACGAGCGTTCCTGATTTCATCAAGGCTCACCGGCGGATTCTTGTAATACAAGTCGCAGCGACTCTTGATCTCCCTCAACTCTTCAGGTTTTCTGCCCCTAGGAGGTCTAGTGAGAGCGGGTGGAATCTGCAATATGTAATAAGGTGGCACACCTAGGGCAAACTTTTCTGAGTGATTGCCGTATCGAGTTATTTTGCTCGCTATCCTCGCCTTACAGTAGGTTGCGGGGTCGAGGGCGTGGTCAGGCGGAACGAAACCCGTCTCCACCTCAACAATGAGAGCCCCGAAGCCCTTCACTCCGTATAAATCGCAGATTATTCCTCCCTCTAACGGACGCTCCACATCCACTTCATAGCCTTTCAAAATCAGGTGTTTGGCGCACACGAGCTCCATAACTGAATGATTAATTTTAACAACATTCTCCTCATTAAGACGAATCAACCTGTCCTTTAGACTATTCAGCTTCTTCTTCGTCTCCTTGTCTGTGTTCTTGTTCAGTCTTGTCAATAAAATGTCTAAATCTCTGTCAAACTTCTTCATGATCGTTTCCTTTCAGGTCCTTCTACAATAATTGATTAGGAACCGTTGACAAAAACTTTTGTGCACACGTACACCTAAAAAAAGGCGCCCACGTTGAAGGACACATTTGAACACGCTGACGAAGCCTGGTTGCCTGTGCTCCCACAGGCTAAGATAAGAGTTAAGTTAGATATTCCTGCGGCATCCTTCGGATAATCTCTTCAGCTTCTTCCATTATTCTTTCAATGAGCTCTTTCACGGTGGGAAGATCATGTATCCTTCCCTGCACCTCCCCGCTTGGCACCGGACCATCATCAACACGTCCGTATACGTATGACGCAGCCCAGCTTTTACTCGCCTTAAATTCCATTATCTTTGGGTCATTCTCTGAGAGTTTTTCATCCTTTAACATTCTCTCGATTGCCCGCGAATACTCATTCTTCAGAACCCTCAGGGGCCCAAAGGTTCCCAGAGTTACGGTGGTTTCCCTTTCGCCTCCTTTGATGACGACTTCTTTGTAGCCCTGCGCAAAATCGCTTTCTTCGGTGGCGATGAACCTGGTTCCCATATATATTCCTCGGGCACCGAGAGCTAAGGCGGCAACGAGGCCCCTTCCGTCACACCATCCACCTGCTGACAAGACTGGTACGTCCACCACATCTGCGATGGCTGGAACCAAAACGCTTGTATGGACCGCGTCGTAGGCTACGTGCCCACCTGCTTCATGACCCGAAGCGACCACTCCGTCGACTCCTGCCTTCTGGGATTTTAGGGCGTGATAAACCGACGGCGTGACATGCCAAACTTGAAGCCCAGCGTCCCTCAATTTTTCGGTATAGAGATTCGGATTGCCCGCCGACGTAATCACCACTTTCAACTTCCTCCTGAGCGCCGGATTCTTCTCCCTCTCTTCAATTATCGCGTCGATCAAATAGGGAGCGTCAGGCTGCTCCCTAGCCACTCGAATATTTATTCCGAAGGGCTTGTCCGTTAGCTTATTCACTTCACGCAAGCAGTCTATAGGAGTGGTCGATAAAGGTCCTGTCTCAGCTATCAACTCTTCCGGAACCAATCCTCGCATTCCAGAGAATTGCTCGAAAACTTCTGGGGCGCGCTCTTTAAGAAGTTTAGCCGTGCCAGAATGGCTGATGACTCCTAGTCCTCCAGCGTTTGAAACGGCAGCCGCTAGTTTAGTCGTCACGTAAGGACCCATGGCAGCTTGAACTATCGGATATTTAATCCCAAGCGACTCGCATATTTCCGTCTTAATCATCCAATAATCCCGTCCA
>JACUTO010000061.1 GCA_014859755.1 Candidatus Bathyarchaeota archaeon | reverse complement strand
TGACGTGTTTTTTTATTTATATGAACACCAATAAAAAAAGAGGTTAATAGATTAGCGCGCGTGGAGTTGCGCGTGCTACTTCACGATTTTTTCCCATCTGTCAACCAAGTCTAGTACTGGTTGGCATCCATAGGTTTTCAGTTCATCTCGCAGTTCAACTCTGTCCACTGCAGCTTTTTGAAAATCTCTCATGTGATCTACCGTATCTGAGAGATAAATAATCCCGTCTATGCCAGTTCGACCTGTACGAACAGAAACTTTAAGCAGCTGGTCAACTGTGGGGATATTTCTCGGGTCGTCTCCTGGACCCCAAATATAAAGGTTAGCGTATACCGGTTTCTTGAGAATCTTCTTGAATGCGCGTGCCAGGCTTTCCCAGTACCATGCAGTTGCATAGTTTTGAGAGAACATTACAACATTGAAAGCATCTGCATATGGGGCTAGCGCGTCGAAGTCTATTCCGAAACGGTCGTCTGAATTCGCCGGATCTGGAAGCAGACTTATTATCAAAGGCGTTTTAACTCGTTCCCGTATGTCCCTGATGAAATCTGTAACAACTGTTTTTCGCCATTCCAGCCATTCTAGGCCACTTTCCTTCCACATCCGATTACAACGTTTGCAGGTGCAATGTCCGTGGTCTGCGAAGTGGATGCTGTTTAAGAGGATTGGTTGATTTGTTTGCTTAGCTGTTTCTTCTATATAGTTTAGAATGTACTCTCTGAATTCTTTAACCGTTGGACAAAGTATGTCCCAATGAAGATTGTAGTTATTATTCCCCCTCATGGCTGGGCCAAGTTTTGACTGGGAAATCCAGTCAGGATGTTCACGAGCGGTCACGTTGTCGCCGAAGCAAGCGATATTGTTATACATGTCAGTTTGTGGAGTTCCCAATCTTCCGGTTTCTGGCTTTAAACGATATACGTCAAAGTCGAAGCCTTCAACTTTATTTGGTTCATATAAGTACGTGCCGAACTTCATTTTTTTGCCTCGTTAAAGTTTCGAGATACTTAGGTTTAATACATATAAACTTTGCTTAGACCGACCAAGAATCCCGTTGCACGCGTGAAGCTGATAGTGTAACCATATAAATTGAAGCTGCTAAATCATAGTCTCCCATTTGTCTATGAGGTCTAAGACCGGTTTGCCTCCGCAACCTTCTAGCTCTTCGCGTAGTTTCACTTCTTTGACGGCAGCCTTTTGGAAGGCTTTGATGCGTTCAGCAGTTTCCGTTAGGAAAAGGATTCCGTCCACACCCGTTCGAGCAACACGAACTGCAGTTATGAGAAGGTCCCTAACCGTTGGTACCTCATTCGGTTTGTCGCCCGGTCCATAAACGTAGAGGTTTATGTAAACCGGCTTTTTTAGAATGTTCTTGAACGCCCGAGCCGATGTCTCGAAATACCACGGGGTCGCATAGCTCTTGGAAAAGTGTGGGACCACAAACGCCTCTGCGTATTTCGCTAAGGAGTCAAAGTCGATGCCGAACCTCTGATATGACATCACGGGGTCGGGTAGTAAACCAACTAGAAACTTTCGTTTAACTCGTTCTCTGGCGTTCTTTATAAACTCCGTAACTACTTGTTTTCTCCACTCGTACCAGTCGAGGCCGCTTTTCTTATGTTCCTCTACACACCTCTTGCAAATGCAGAATCCGTGGTCTGCAAAATGCATGCTGCTTAAACTCACTCCTTGAGTCTTTTGGGAGACATCACCTACCAAGTCAAGAATGTAGGAGAGGTATTCTTTGTTTGTGGGGCACAAGATGTCCCACCTAAAGTTGTATTTCTTGTTCGTTCTTAAAGCCGGGCCGTCTTTGGAGATTGAAACCCAGTCTGGATGCTGGCTTACTGTTCTGTTGTCTCCGAAACAAGCTATGTTAGTGTACATGTTCTCTGCAGGGGTTCCGACTATTCCTCTTTCTGGTTTGAGGCGATAAAATTGTAAGTCGAACCCTTCAACTGTTTCTGGTTCATAAATGAATATTCCGAACTTCAAACTTCATGCCTCTTTAGGGGGCGAGAAATACTAGACGTTACTTATTTAAGCCTTGCTACCGGTTTGCAACAACGTTTGAATAAACACCCTTCATAACGGCGAAAAGAATACTCCTAGTAAACAAACCCAACTTGTCTGCAACGGCTGAACTTAGATCGTCAAGTCCGACGTACCTTGATGTAACGTCTTTCTTAGACAAATAGTCCGCCACAGCTGTTTGAAGGATTTCACAAACCACAAATTTCTCGTCACACGCATTGACTGGAATTTCTGGAATCAAACCCAATTTTGCATCCTCATCGAGTCTGAGGCCTGCAATAACGAGCGATCCGATGTTTTGATCAGACAAGACCCGTTGCAGTTCTTCTGTAAATTGGCTCCATTTTTCAGCGTTTTCACGGATGTTAGGGTGAACTTGTGAAAAAAGTGTAGTCATGTCTGCAATGGATATTCCTCTTTCTTCCAGTCTTTTCGTCAGGGGTCTGTTCGGAACTAGGTTTTCTTGTTTATGGATGACCTTTTTCACCGATTCTTTAACAGATTTACCGACAAGCTCTCCTATCATCGTTGCGGTTCCCGCGTATTTTATTGGACTTCCCCGTTTTGTGCACGCCACTACGACGCTGTCTGTCACCGTCCCGCTAGCGAGATCACCAGAAAAGCGGCTCCTTATATCCAATTCTTTTAAGGCAACCGTTTTAGCTTCTGTGACGGTGTTCATGACGTTAACCATGCAGCTTTCAGTCAAATTTCCGTCAATCAGTACGATGATGTTAATTGTGCCAAATTCTTTGAACCGAAAAGAACCATATTTTGAAGCGATTTTGTCGCCCGCTGTAGCTGAGAAAGAGATTCCAGCAGTGACAAGAACGCTCAGAGTTACATCTTCATATTTTCGGCTAGTTACTTCCGCGTTCTGCAGATCAGCAGCTGTCATTAACCCTACGACTTTATCTTGAGAAAGGTTCAGTTTCGATGCCTCTTTTCTTAAGAAGTCTTCAGGGTTTCTATGAACTTCGTCAGCGATGTCCATACCGCAGTCTTCTGGAACCTGAACGCTCATTATCCCGTTTGCGTCTCGCAAACCGCCATTTAAGACGGCGAAGCTAAGTATTTTCAGCGGAGTCTTTGACCATACTAGAAGTTTACCTCTTTGTATTTCCGCTTTAATGGATTTGATGTTGGTGTTCAGTTTCATTTGTTATCCACCTTCCTTTAGGGTAGCTAATATAGCGCGCACGCTTTTTTTCCTTTTTGCTTTCTAGGACCCCCGAGCTTTCAATTTTGTGTAAAAACATGTTTCTCTAAGTAAGGCTTGAGTTCCTGATGGGCAACCTACGTTGAGAAGCATAACAACTCCAACGATACGTGACCAGCCTAGCCCAGCGTAATAATATTCATGTCTTAAGCCTAAGAAAAAAGCCAAAACTGTCTATTAACGCAAACAACCACAAAAGGGTTGATCAACGCGTGCGCGTGCCGCAACAGGGGTTGCTTTCAACTATTTCTCCATGGTTATTGCTTTCTTTGGACATAGATCTACGCAAATTCCGCATAGGGTACAGGAATCTAAATCAACTACTGTTGGCTTGTTTTCTTCGAGTTTGTAGACAGCCTTGGCGCAACAGTCGACACAAGTGTATGTAAGGCATTTTCTGCACTTGCGGTAGTCGATTTTAATCTTCGTTGAAAGCACCTCGATGCGACGTGTTTAAACATTAAGACTAATTAGCATCATTAGATTTAAAATTACAGAAAGCGATTACATCAGAGTGCTGATGCTATGAAAATTGGAACGGTGATTTATGAGCCGGCAACTGTGGAAGGATTCGACTTTTCTTTCTATTATGTAAAGCGCGCAGATGGCGCTGTTGGGAAACCTGCAAGAGGCATGTTCAACGACATCACATGCTTTGCCGATGCCAAAACAGTGAGAGAAAGACCGGAATTGGTGGCAGTTTCCAAAAAAGGCGCAGCTACAAGGATGAACAAATTCTTCAACCTTCCATGGGACTTTGTGTGTCCAACTAACGAAGAATACCGATTCTCTCTACTGCGTTTTGTAGAGAATACCTCAAAGGAAGATGTGAAGGGAATAGTTCTAAACCTCTATCACTTTCCAGAAGAAGGATTCTGCACTTGTGAAAGGTGTTTAAAGCAACAGAGGGAAAGCAGAGTTGACTGGATCGAATGGAGGGCACAGGTGGTCACGGATTTTGTGGGAAGAGCCAAGGGACTAGTTACACAGAGTTTTGCGATAGAAATATGGCCCGACCCCGTCTTGGCCAAGGAGAGATTCGGATTGGACTTCGATGCGCTCGCAAAGTATGTGGACTTTTTCCATGTTCCACTTTCTGCGCAGAATTATTTGACGATGTATTGGGTAGACACCTTAACACGCGACTTCAAAAAATTGCTGAAGAAACCACTTTACATAGAGTTGAGCGCTGAAATCCTTGGAGAGATCGAAACCAAGGCTCTTCTTAGAACGATGGCCTATGTTTCTAGCCATGACGTAGACGCCATTCTCCTTCTTGTGCACACGGCGAATCAGGCTAAAGAAATTTGTAGAAAGGCAGTGCAAGACATCAATTTTCGAAATTGGCTAGATAAATTCGGATTTAGGAACATGGCTAAGATTGTTGAAAGATGGGAGAAAATTTATTAAAGCCAAGCACTGGATTCTCGCCTGGTTAGAAATTTCATTTAGTAACCATGCTACGCCGGTAATCTCTCAATTTCCTTAAATCCAAGTTAGCGGAAATAATTGTGTTTTTCTTTTCGTTTTTCGCTTCGTTTAGGATTCCCCAAGGAGAGATTATTGCACTGCTTCCACCCCTAGAGTTTGATTTGATGTTGCCGTTTTTCAAGATGAAAACGTGGTTGTCCTTTGCTCTTGCAGTGGAAAGAGGGTGTCCTTTTACTGGCGGATGGGTTTTCGAAGCCGATACCGGCAAAAATATGACTTCCGCGCCCATAGAAGCCAATTTCTTAACGGTTTTTGGGTAGAAAATGTCGGCACATATCAGAATTCCAACTTTACAAAATTCTGTTTCAAAGACGTGAAGAGTTCTTCCTCGGTTCAAGTTTAGAGTTTTCTCCCATAGGGTGAGGTGCATCTTCCTATATTTTCCAAGCACTTTTCCGTTTTTAAGCAAAAGGCACGTGTTGTAAAACTTATCTCTGAATCTTTCGACGAGTGTTCCTCCAATGATGTAAGCGGCAACATTTTTTGAAACCTGTTTTAGAAAAAGCAATGTTCGCTCATATGTTTCGTTAAATACCCTGCCTACTGACTTTTGGTCTTCTAAACTTGAAGGAATTGAGAAGTATTCTGGAAGGCAGATGAATTTTGAACCAGCCTCAGATGCGTCATAAATCATTTGTTCTGCTGTTTTTAGGTTTTCTTCCATCGAATCGCTAACTTGCATGTGAATCAAGCTGACTTGCATGGGATTTTCATCGTTTATCTTCCTATATTGTCCTATTAATCTTTTTAATAAACCTTAAATTTGCGAAAACACCGCTGTAACCCAAGCCTCGAGAGGATGAAGATTGGACCCAATTGACCACATGTGTTCACAGATTCGCCTCCTAATAGACAAGGTTGTGAAAAAAAATCTAGCAAACGGAATCCTTTTTTCAGGCGGCTTAGATACAAGCATTATTGCGTTCGTTGCGTCGAAATATTCGAGTTTGAAAGCATTTACGGTTGCCTTCGAAAATGCGCCAGCATTGGACCTTGAATATTCAAAGACAATGGCGAATCTATTGAAGATGGACCATAATATTCATTTTTTCGCTGAGAAGGAAATGTTTTCAGCCATTCGAGAAGTCATAAAAACTTTGAAAGTTTTTGATCCCATGGAAGTTCGGAATAGCGTAGCTATTTTTGTTGGTTTGATCGCTGCGAAAGAAAACGGGATTAAAGGCATTATGACAGGCGATGGCTTGGACGAGCTTTTTGCTGGTTATAGCTGGCTTTTTAACCTTAGCCAGAGTGAGTTGGTTTCAAGGCTATCTAGTATGTGGCAAACAATGCATTTTTCTTCAATTCCGCTGGCACGTTCACTTGGAATGGAAGCAAAAGCTCCCTACTTAGACCCTGAGTTCAAGTCGTTCGCTTTTAGCGTTGATCCGAAGCTAAAAATCAGAAGTGAAAGAGGTAAAATCTGGGGGAAATGGATAATTCGCAAATCCTTTGAGGGTCTCTTACCTGACGAAATAGTGTGGAGATTGAAATATCCAATCGAATACGGTTCTGGAACAACTGTGTTTCCAAAATTTTTTGGAGAAAAAATTTCTGACGGATACTTCCAAGAGAAAGCGAAGGAGTATCTCGAAAAGGATCAGGTTTCAATAAGAGATAAGGAGCAATTGTTCTATTATGAAATTTTTAGATCGCTTTTTGGGACGCCCATCAAGATTTTCTTAAAGGCAAAGGGTAAACTGTGTCCATACTGCAAGTCCAAGGGTGATGAAAGAAGCAGTTTTTGCAGAATCTGCGGGGCTTATCCTATTTAGTTGAACATGTTATAAGTTAGAGTGTTGTCAAAGTTGTTTGGGAGAGCCGTCCCCTTAAAACTAGAGGGCATATTGCATGAAGAAGAAGCTGAGCGTGGCAGTTTTTAACACGCAACCACCGCATTTATACTTCGGAGGTGTGGAGCGTCGGATAGTTGAAACGGCTAAAAGATTGCTGAATAAAGTTGACACGAGAGTTTACTGTGGCACGAAGGCAGGGTTCAACAGAATCACTTTGGTTAACGGGACAATTTTCGTTCCATGTTTTTCCACAGACGTGCTTTTCCCGCTGGACAACTGGTTTTTTAACAAGACCATTTCCAGAATGTCCGATGCGATTAAAGCGGATGTTTATGAAGCTCATACCGTTAGTGGCTACGGCTTTTTGAAGGCCGTTAGGAAGCGGAGCATTATTAAACCTTTTATACAAACGATTCACGGCGTTCTTGCAGACGAATACATACAATCATCCAAAAGCGTATTTCCAACACCTCGAACGAAGCTGTCTCACTTTTTCATGCGGTACCTTTCAAAGATTGAAAAGGAGTCAGCCAAAGATGCAACCCTGATAGTTACCGTTAGCAGATACTCATCCAAAAAAATAGTCCAATTATACAACGTAGACGAGAAAAAGATAAGAATAGTGCCAAACGGCGTTGATCTTGAAAAGTTCAAGGCCGTTGAGGGCTGCGATAAAGTTAAGCATAGAATTGAAGCGAACAACAAACAATGCGTACTTTTCGTTGGCAGACTAGTGCCCAGAAAAGGTTTGCATTTCCTAATCGAAGCGGCTAAACATGTTGTCAAAGAAAGTAAGGAAACAATGTTTGTAGTAGTTGGAGACGGCCCGCTCAAGAACCATCTAATTTCTTATTCAAAAAAGCAAGGTGTTTCAGATAATTTTGTTTTTTTAGGCGACGTTCACGAGGTTATGCTTCCTAGGTTATACAATTGCGCTGATGTGTTTGCCTTGCCATCAATCCAGGAAGGGCAAGGTATAGCGTTATTGGAGGCTCAAGCCACGGCTAAGCCGGTGGTTGCCTTCAACGTGAGCGGAATCAACGAAATTGTATTAGATAAAGAAACCGGACTACTGGTTAAGCCCGATAGCTACGAACTAGCCGATGCTATTTTGAATCTTCTCTCGAATAGGTCTTTGAGGGAGAAGATGGGGCGTTGCGGTCGAAATTTCGTTTCTGAGAATTTTTCTTGGGATGTTTGTGCTCAAAGGATGTTTCAAGTGTATTGTGAAGTATTACAACACGCTAAGTCTATATAATCTGTCCAAATGATTGGTTAGGCAGTTGTTCCATACACGTCAATTTGCACCGTCGTGTTTGTCGACTTAGAACTTGTTTTGGCGTCCACCACGATTGCCCAGATAATATTGTGTGCTGGGGTCAATTCAAAGTAGTCGTCGTCATCAAGCCAGAGTGTGGCTGTTTGATTGAAGGATTTTTCAACACTGTTCGAAATTGTGCTGTCTATGAATTCCAACCTAAACCTAACTGTGAGAGTTTCGCCGTCACCAAATGTGCCTCCGACTCGTATTCTGGCCTTGAAATTTGCAATTTTCTGACGGTAAGCGTCAATAGTCTGATTTGAGCCATATTTGTTGTCTAGACCAACATCTGGAATGCTGACGTTTTCTCTTTTGAATGATCCGCCTGACCCGTATATCCACTTACCAAAAGGATTATGAATTTTAGCTGTCCAATTGTATGCGCCCGGGGGCTCGAAGGTCAGTCCTCTCCCGAGAATTGGAGGTTCAGTGTCCCGACCCAGTTGTATACCGTAGATATTGATCGGCGACTCAGCAAACGATTCGAAAACCACGTTTTGCAGCAACGTTTGAAGCATGGATCCCTCTGCTAAAATCCCAATTTGGTTCCTTCGGTCGAACTCCCCCATCCATATTCTGACATTTTGTATCAGACC